>CAYZUE010000001.1:0-60902 GCA_964481825.1 Candidatus Hydrothermarchaeota archaeon
AAGGGATGTGGTGAAGGCTGCCGAAAAAGAAAAAATTGGTATTGAAATTGTTAGACGGGAATGTGAAAAATGTGGGACAATATCAATCAACACGTTATGTGACAATTGTGGGAAACCAACAAAATTATCCCGTTGTTGCTTAGTTTGTGGAAAAAAAGGAGAAGGTGAAACTTGCAAATACTGTGGAATGAAAACAGGCTTTTATGATTTTAGGCAATTTGATATTGGCCAAATATTAAAATCTGCCATCCGTTTAGTAGGAAATACCAGAAATAATTTAAAAGGGGTAATTGGATTGACTTCTGATTACAAGGTCCCTGAAAACTTATCAAAAGGAATTTTGCGTTCTAGGAACGATGTCTACGTTTTTAGAGATGGAACGGCCCGGTTTGATGCTACGGATGATCCCTTAACTCACTTTACTCCATTTGAAATTGGCGTGTCTATTAATAAAATAAAAGAATTAGGATACGAAACGGATATTGAAGGACACCAAATTGAAAACACTAATCAAGTAATAGAGCTTAAGTGTCAGGATATAATTATTCCTAAGAGTGGTGCAGAATACCTTTACCGGGCAAGTAAGTTTATAGATGAACTGCTAGTTAAATTATATAAATTACCTCCTTATTATAATATTGAAACCAAAGAAAATCTAGTCGGTCATTTAATAATAGGTTTAGCTCCTCATACCAGTGCAGGTATATTAGGAAGAATCATTGGATTTACAACTGCTTCCGTTTGTTATGCGCATCCTTATTTTCATGCAGCTAAAAGACGAAATTGTGATGGGGATGAAGATTCTATCTTTCTCTTACTCGATGGACTTTTAAATTTCTCTAAATCTTACCTTCCAATAACTCGGGGGGGTAAAATGGACACACCACTAGTTTTGACAACTAAGCTTGACCCTACGGAAGTAGATGAAGAAGTTCATAATATGGACATTTGCAAAAGATATTCCCTTGATTTCTATAATAGTACTTTAAAATATATTAACCCTCAAGATATTAATGTAGAAACAATTGCTAATAGAATCGGAAAAAATACTCAATATAACTCTCTCCATTTTACGCACTCTACAACTGACATTAATTCAGGTCCAACTATAAGCGCATACAAAACACTGGGTTCTATGGAAGAAAAGGTTAAAGAACAACTAGAAATTGCAAGTAAGATAAATGCTGTAAATGAGATAGACGTAGCCAAACGGGTCATCGAAAGCCATTTTCTTCCAGATATTGCAGGTAACCTTAGAGCCTTTTCAAAACAAACACTTCGATGTACTAAATGCAATTCTAAATATCGTCGAATACCGCTATCTGGAAAGTGTAGAAAATGTAACACCAAACTTGTTCTTACAGTACATAAAGGTTCAGTTAAGAAGTATTTGAAAATAACAAAATTTCTAATAAATAATTACAATCTTGATGAGTATATAAAGCAAAGAGTCCGTCTTTTAGAAATAAGCATTGAATCAGTATTTGAAAAGGATAATGTAAAACAAGTTTCACTATCAAATTTTCTAGAATAATGTAAAAAAATCTCTAATATCTATCCTGTATATCTACAAATTTTGATTAAATAATAAAATTTTTTAGAAAAACCGATTTTACATTAAAATTCTGTTATAGATGACTGATTTATCGTTTTCCAAGAATTCTTAATCTGTTGTTCTGTCAGCCTTTTAGAATCTTCATAAATCTTGATAGGATCTTTATTTTCTACTAAATATTTTATTTCTTCAAGTTCGAGCTTTAATTCTGATGCTATTTCAACTGCCTTTTCATGGTTTTGATTCATTATTAGTTGAATTAATGGAATGAATTCTTTTAAAGCAATTTTTTTTGAGCAGTGAACTTTTTCATTAATTGTTTCTTTTCTCCCTTGTATTTTATCAGCTATTGAATTCAATATAGAACGTTTCTTCCTTGATTTTGAATATAAGATGAAAGTTTCTGGAAACTGATATTTCGTATATGCGTTGTATATTTTTGTCTTTGACATTGCCACCCCTGCAGACATCAAATCTATTGAATATTTCAAAAGTATCCAAGCTTGTCTTTTGAGGATTCTGCCTTTGTAAATATCCGCTTTAGATAGATTTTTATACCCAAGAGCTAGATCCTTTGGATCTGAATATTCTCTAGGAAGGTTTTCAACTACCCATTTCATAATCAAGTCTGGATCTTCTTCTGACTCGTTAACTGCTTCTCTAGCTTTAGTACAGGAATTTGATTTAAATATCCTTCGTATGGATTCAAAAATCTTTATTTGACTGTCTCTTCCACGGAGATTTTTTACATCGTTTAATGTAAGATTATTCTTACCTTCTGTCAAACTTTGAAGATCATTTATTGCAGCTCTTAGGTCCCCATTTGCATTAACTGATAGAATTTTAAGAACCTTTTCATCTATTGATTTATCTTCTTTAAGTTGAATTTCTTTAAGAACCTTCAATATTGTTCGCTTATCTATTCTTTTAAGAAGCAACATAAAAGTTAGTGAACGAAAGTCTTGGGGTAAATTCCACGGGTCATTAGCAATCAGTATTATTGGGTGGAGGGTCATTTTAACCCAATTTTTTAATGCTTTTAATCCCCCATAATCTGATTTTCCATGAATACCGTCCACTTCATCCAAAATGATAATCCTTTTATTAATTTTAGAAGCGAGAGTGTGTTGTGTCGCAGCTGTACCAACAATCCTGTTTATTATTGATCCTGATCGGATATCGCTAGCGTTAAGTTCAATATAATCATAACCTAGTTCTTTTGACAGAGCCACAGCTAACGAGGTCTTACCCACGCCTCCTGGGCCATGAATCAGCACCGCTTTTTTTTGTGGACTTCCTTCATTCCAGGCTTTAATCCAATTAGACAACGACTTTTTAGCGCTTGGATTACCAGCAATATCTATAATCCTCGCAGGCCTATATTTCTCAACCCATGCTTCCATTATAATAACCTACTACTTTTTGAGTAATAAGTATTATTCTTAGGTTTTGATTAACTCAATTATTTTATTCTCGTTTTTTAAGCTTTAATGTTTAAATAAGAAGCTTTATAAAGTATGGATTACATTAACATTTTCGGGACTAAATATATTTTTTTGTAGGCAGAAAATTATGGATTATTCGGCCAAAGACATTGAGGTTTTAGAAGGCTTAGAAGCCGTCAGGATGCGGCCTAGCATGTACATTGGCAGCACGGGTTCAGAGGGACTTCATCATCTAATCTACGAGGTAGTCGATAATAGTATTGATGAAGCGTTAGCAGGCTATTGTAAACGTATAGACGTCATTATAAAAAAGGACAAGAGTATAAGCGTTTTTGATGATGGAAGGGGAATACCTGTTGATAAACATCCTAAATATAATAAATCAGGCGTGGAAGTAACAATGACCATGCTTCATGCTGGTGGGAAATTTGATCATAAAACATACCGTATTTCCGGCGGATTACATGGTGTTGGTGTTAGTGTTGTAAATGCGTTGTCTGAATGGCTTGAGGTAGAAGTAAAAAGAGGAGGTAAGATCTACCATCATCGCTATGAGCTTGGTAAGTGTATGACCCCTTTAAAGATTAAGGGGGAGGCCACTGAAACTGGAACTACGATAACTTTTAAGCCTGATAAGAGTATCTTTGACAATATTGAATTTAACTATGAAACAATTTCCAATCGCCTAAGGGAGTTAGCATTTCTAACTAAATCAGTACAAATATCATTATTCGAAGAAGTTTCAGGTAGAGAAGATATTTTCCAATATCCTGGGGGCATTGTATCATATGTTGAATATTTAAATAATAACAAGACTCCGCTCCATAATAAGATAATATATTTTGAAAAAAAAACTGGAAACGTGCAATTAGACATTGCAATGCAGTACACTGACAGTTATGTCGAGAATATTTATGCTTTTGCTAATAGTATAAATACTAGGGAAGGGGGGACGCATTTAATTGGTTTTCGCTCTGCTCTTACAAGGAATGTAAATGATTACGGTAAAAAGAACAAGTTATTTAAAGAAGGTGAGACCCTAAGCGGGCAAGATATTCGTGAGGGTCTAACAGCAATAATCAACCTTAAACTCCCTGATCCTCAGTTTGAGGGTCAAACAAAAACCAAGTTAGGAAATAATGAAATGAAAGGGGTTGTAGGTTCTCTTGCTGGCGAGGGTTTCTCAGAATTTTTTGAGGAAAATCCTGAAATTGTAAGGAAAATAATTGAAAAGGCCACCTTAGCAATGAGGGCAAGGGAGGCTGCAAGAAAAGCAAGGGAACTTATTAGGCGTAAAACCGCATTAGAAAGTAGTGCTCTCCCTGGGAAGTTAGCAGATTGTTCTGAGAAGGATCCAGCTTTAAGTGAATTATACATAGTTGAGGGAGATTCTGCCGGTGGCAGTGCTAAACAGGGAAGAGACAGAACCTATCAAGCTATCCTCCCACTTCGAGGTAAAATTCTCAATGTTGAAAAGGCAAGGGTAGATAAAATTTTTGAAAATACTGAGATTAGGGCGATGATAACTGCATTAGGTACAAGTGTAGACACTGAGTTTAATCTAGAGAAGCTAAGGTACCATAAAATTATACTTATGACAGATGCTGATGTTGATGGTTCACATATACGAACTCTCCTCCTAACATTCTTTTATCGTCAGATGAAAGAACTCGTTAAAGAAGGGCATATTTACATTGCTCAACCGCCTCTTTATAAAATAAAAAAGAAAAGAGTGGAGAGTTACGCATATAGTGAGAGAGAGGTCGAACAATTATACCAGGATATGGGGATTAAAGATTTAATTTTTCGTTCCAATAATCGTGTTTTGGAACCTAATGAGATGAAATCCTTGTTAGAATCTTTAACCCTATATGCTGGATGTTATTCCAAAGTTCGGAAAGACATTGATGCTAATTTACTCAACATCATGTTAGATCTTGAAGCAATTAATATTCAAAATATTGCTCAAGCATTATCTGGGAATACTTCGTGCGTTTTATCTGATAAAAAAACAAATCCTGATCATCCACACGGTGGAATTCTGGCATTTTTATATAATGGCTTAGAAATGGACTCAAGTATATTTTTCACTTCTGATTTCAAAATGTTGCATAAAATTCATCAAAGAACTACTGGTAACTTTCCATTAACAATTGAGGGTAATGAAAACTTAGAAATTTCTACTATTTTGAGTCTTTTTGAATATATTATCAAACGCGGAAAAAAAGGTACTACTATGCAACGATATAAGGGCCTCGGTGAGATGAATCCAACTCAACTCTGGGAAACAACAATGAATCCTGATACACGCACGATTCTAAAGGTCTCTCTCACCGATTCTATGGAGGCGGATAGGGTTTTTCATATGCTTATGGGTGATAAAGTAGAGCCTCGTCGGAATTTTATTGAGAGGCATGCTAGCGAGGTAAGATCTTTAGATATTTAAAAATGGAAGAAAATTCACCATCAGCTAAGGAAAAAATTGTCCCAGTTAAAATAGAAGACGAGATGAAGAAGAGCTATATTGATTACGCGATGAGTGTAATTGTCGGCAGGGCTCTTCCTGATGTTCGCGATGGTTTAAAACCCGTTCATAGGCGCATTCTTTACGCTATGCACGAACTTGGAAATACGCACAATAAGCCACATAAGAAGAGTGCTAGGATTGTAGGGGAAGTTTTAGGTAAATATCATCCGCATGGTGATATAGCTGTATACGATGCTCTTGTCCGGATGGTTCAGGATTTCTCAATGCGATATCCACTAATAGACGGGCAAGGGAATTTTGGGAGTTTAGACGGCGACGCTGCAGCAGCAATGCGTTATACTGAAGTTAGGATTTCTAAAATTGCCGAAGAAATTCTCTCAGATATCGAGGAGAAAACTGTTGATTACATTCCAAATTTTGACGAGTCACTAATGGAACCAACTGTACTACCTGGAATGCTTCCGAATCTCCTTTTGAATGGATCTTCAGGTATAGCAGTTGGAATGGCTACAAATGTTCCACCTCATAATCTAGTTGAAGTTGTAAATGCAACTATTGCAATCATAGATAATAAAAATATTGATATTTCAGAGATAATGGAATATATTCCTGGCCCCGATTTTCCAACAGGTGCATTTATACATGGACGGGCCGGTATTATCCAAGCATTTCAAACAGGTAGGGGAACCATAAAACTTAGAGCTAAGGCCGGAATCGAAGAAGATAATAATAAGAAACAAATTCTTATCACTGAGATTCCCTATCAGGTGAACAAGGCCAAACTTATTAAGGCCATCGCTGGCCTAGTTAGAGAGAAGAAAATAGAGGGCATATCTGACCTTCGAGATGAAAGCGATAGGGAAGGTATGCGTATTGTAGTAGAAATTAAGGGTAGCGCAATTTCTGAGGTAGTGTTGAATCAACTTTATAAACATACCCGGCTTGAGTCTACTTTTGGGATAATTAACCTAGCTATTGTTGATGGAAAACCAAGGGTATTAACAATAAAAGAATTGTTTTCAGAATATATAACTCACAGAATCGATGTTGTAAATCGACGTACTGAATTTCAATTGAAGAAAGCGGAGAGAAGATCTCATATTCTTCAAGGACTTCGTGTGGCTTTAAAGAATATTAGCATAGTTGTAAAAATCATTCGAGGATCCAAGACTGTTGAGGTTGCGAGGGAGGCTCTTATTCGTAAGTTTTCGCTAACTAAACTACAGACATCAGCTATATTAGATATGAAACTCCAACGCCTTGCAGCACTTGAAAGAGAGAAAGTTGAGGGTGAGCATCGTGAGTTACTAACTAGGATATCTGTTCTAAAAGGCATATTAGCTTCCGAAGAAAAGGTTTTGACAATTATTAAAGATGAACTTATAGAACTGAGAGATAAGTATGGCGATTCAAGGAGGACTGAGATTGTCGAAGCATACGATGACCTTACAATAGAGGATCTCATAGCAGTTGAAGACATGGTTGTTACAATAACAAACAGTGGTTATATCAAGCGTCTTCCCGTAACTACTTATCGTAGTCAGAGACGGGGTGGTAAAGGCATTATAGGGATGGAAACTAAAGAAAAAGATGTCGTATCTAATTTATTTATAGCATCTACCCACGATTACCTACTTTTCTTTTCAAATAAAGGAAAAGTTTACTGGAAGAAGGTTTACACGATACCGGAAAGTGGCCGATACTCCAAAGGAAAAGCTATGGTTAATCTTCTTGAGATAACTGATGATGAGTACATAACTGCTACAATTCCAATAAAAGATTTTGATGAAGAGCATTTCCTACTAATGGCCACCCAGAAGGGGAAGGTGAAAAAGACAGCATTGTCTGCTTATAAAAATCCACGAAAGACAGGTATAAAAGCAATAACAATTTCTTCAGGTGATGAGCTTATTTGTGTGAATAAGACTGATGGAAACTGTGAAGTAATCCTAGGTACTGCTAGAGGTAAGTCTATTAGGTTCAACGAAAAAGATGTTCGTCCAATGGGGAGAACAGCTATGGGAGTGCGAGGGATTAAACTTGGCAAGAATGATACCGTTGTAGGTATGGAGATTCTTCAGAAAAAATTAACACTTCTAACAGTGACAAAAAATGGATTTGGTAAGCGGACATCTTTAGACAAATACCCGATTCAAAGACGGGGTGGTAAAGGTGTTATTAATATTATCACAAGTAGTAGAAATGGGCATGTAATCGGAATTCAAGTTGTTCATGATGAGGATGAGATTATGTTGATGAGTGGTAATGGAATAGCAATTAGAGTTCCTGTTAAGGGGATTTCTATTATAGGTCGGATTACTCAAGGAGTGACGTTAATGAACCTTAAACCAAAAGACACTGTTTGTGCAGTTGAAAGGATACTTGAAGGATAGTCTATTCTGTATACATCTCTCCAAATGGTCGGAGTTTTGATGGGACAATTTTTATAAATTTTTCTTTAATAATTTCTTTTAATTCATATCCAAATATTTCACAAAACTCTCCTATTGCAGTATTAAGGAATTCCATGTCATTTTTGTCTATTTCCATAATTTTCGCAGATACACCAAGTTTCCTCTCTGGAACTGATCCCCTAATATAAACAATTCCGCCATGAATTCCAGTAGCTATCCAATCCCCAATAATATCTGATTCACTATCTTTTATCCCTAATATTATGATCCTCCCACCAGCCATGTATTCTCCAAGAAAATCTCCTGCAACTCCCGCCGCTATTATTGTTGGAAAATTCCCTTTATATTCTTTCATATGAATTCCAACGCGATATCCTACATCTCCGTTAATCATTATTTTACCCCCTCTCATACTATGACCAACAATATCTCTCGCATCGCCATGAACAATAATACTTCCATTGTTCATTGTATTTCCTAATCCATCTTGAGCATTCCCATAGATAATTATTTTAGGTCCGTCCATGAAAGATCCTAGGTCGTCTCCTGCAGTACCATGAATCTCAATTTCTATATTATCTTTAATCCCATTTGAGATGTATCTATGCCCGTTAATGTTTGTTAGTTTAATTTTTTTTGTTTTATGAATAATAGCATTTTCAACTTTATCGTTTAATTCCTTATTTTCTAGCCCTTCACCATTTATCACGACTTCTTTCATATTCAATTTGTTTTTAGTCATTTCATTTCCCCGCTTGTAATACACCTAAAACATCAAGTTCAGCCTGAGTTAATCCAACTCCTCGTAATCTATCGCGGTTCCCTCTCAAACTCTCAATTGAGTTCAATCCAAGGGCACCAAGTATCTCTTTAAGTTCGTGACTCCAGCCTTTTATTAAGTTAGATGCAGCTATGGCACCTTTTTCAGGATTAAGTCGTTTTCTAAGCTTTGGATCTTGCGTTGCTATCCCCCATGGACATTTGCCAGTATAACATTGTTTGCAAACTGTGCATCCAAGGGATATAAGAGCCCCAGTTCCTATATAAACGGCATCAGCTCCCAATGCTATAGCTTTGGCTATGTCGCCACTGTTTCGTATACTACCACTAGCTATAATCGATCCCCAATGTCTTATCCCTTCTTCTCTAAGTCGTTGGTCAACAGAGGCTATTGCAGCTTCGATAGGAATGCCTAAGTTGTCCCTAATAACTTGAGGTGCAGCACCTGTACCGCCAGTAAAACCGTCAACAACCACTGCGTCAGCCCCTGCACGGATTACACCAGTTGCAATTGGAGCTGAATTGTGCACTGCAGCAATTTTTACAAATACAGGTTTTTTATATCTCGTTGCTTCTTTCAAAGAATAGATTAGTCTTGATAGATCTTCTATTGAGTAGATATCATGATGAGGGGCAGGGGATATTGCGTCAGTTCCAATTGGTATCATTCTCGTCTGAGATATGGGTTCATCAATTTTCATTCCAGGAAGGTGTCCACCTATTCCTGGTTTTGCTCCTTGTCCAATTTTTATTTCTATCGCGGACGCAACTTTCAGGTATTCCTCATGAACACCAAATCGTCCACTTGCTATTTGAACTATAATATGATCAGAAAAAGGGTATAGATCTTTGTGTAGCCCCCCTTCTCCTGTACCCATAAAAGTACCTTGCATTTTTGCAGCTTTTGATAACGATTTATGGGCCTCTATACTTATTGCCCCGTAGCTCATATGGGCAAACATAATTGGGGTATCAAGCTTGAGATTTGGCGGAATATCAGAGTCAAAATCAATCTTTTCTGACTTTCGACCTAAAAAAGTTCGAAGTTCCATTGGTTCGCGAAGAGGATCAATTGCAGGATTAGTAACTTGGCAGGCATCTAGAACAAGATGGTCAAACAATACTCTATAGGGCTTTTCATTTCCCATACTTGATAATATAATACCCCCGGTTTGAGATTGAACCTGAATGTCTTTAATTGTTTTTTGAGCCCATATAGGATGCGTTGCAAATGCTTGTGGACGTTTTTCAATTGTAATGATTTTTTCAGGGCATGTGTAAACACATCGCTGACAAGCAGTGCAGTTTTCATGGTATCGAACAATATAGTTTTTACGCTTTTCTTTTCCATCTCCAGATTTCTGAAATTCTTTTTTCTGATAAATATGTACATCAAATGGACATTCTAATGAACATCGAAGGCATCCTGTGCAACGTTTGATGTCCACATTAACAAAAAACTCAGATGGTAGATTTCCCATATTCTATACCTCTTCCAAATTGGCATCTTCGACTTTAGCAATTACAGGTGTCCCTGCTTTTGGAGCCCAAATCTCCTCAGGGTTATTACAAATAGTTCTGATAGCCGATTCTTCGCTGGCAATAAAGGTACTATTCTCAGATTGTGCTGCGATTAATGGCCTAAGTTTAATCCTATCATTAAGTCCAATCATGGTGCCCTTATTAGTCACGATTATACCAAAAGGTCCATTGAGCATAGCGGAAGCATATATCATCCTAATTTTGGTGTAAATTGCTCTATCTTTTTCAGGCATAGAATCTATATGTTTCCAAAAAGGAGGCGTCAATGCTGTTGATGCCGTTTTCAATGAAAGTCCATGTTTTCTCACTAATAGATCGAATAAGTAAGTTATAACTTCAGTATCGGTTCTAAATTTACATTTGTAACCATATGTTTCAAGATATCGTTTATTTGTTCCATAACTACTTATTTCTCCATTATGTACAACGCACCAATCTAGAAGGTTAAATGGATGAGCGCCACCCCACCATCCACGAGTGTTTGTTGGAAAACGTCCATGAGCGGTCCAGCAATAACCTTTGTATCTATCAATCTCAAAGAGTCTTGCAACATCACAAGGCATTCCTGCAGCTTTGAACACTCCCAGATTTTTGCCACTGGAAGCAACGTATGATCCATCTATTTCATCCGTAATTCTCATTACAATTTTAACTATATAATCATCTTTATTATTCACACTGTCCGGCACATTTACGAAATATCTCCACGTTTCATGTGCTTTTGGTATTTCAGGTATATTGGCAGTAGGAACCTCCTCATCTTTCACTATATCCACCAGGCCTTTTAAGAATTCTTCAGTCCTTTCTCTAGCTTCAATATCATCAATAAAAATGTGGAGGGCATATTGATTTTTATATTTCGGATAGATACCGTAGGCTGCAAACCCTCCTCCTCTGCCATCGTAACGAACATTCATGTTATCTACCATTAAGGTTATATTTTCCCCTGATATGCGTTCCCCATTTTTGTTTAGAATCCCTGCTAAGCCGCACATTTTACAACCTCAGTGATAAAGTATTTGTGTATTCGGATATCATTTGTAAGTTCAGGATGGAATGAAGATACAAAATATTGGTCTTGCCTAGCTAAGATCGGATTTCCCCTATATTCAGCTAAAATCTCAACTTCCTTCTTTACTTCCCTTATAATTGGAGCTCTAATAAATATAGCTTTAAACGGATTTTTTCCTAATATGGGGATATTTATTCTAATTTCAAAACTATCGCTCTGATTTCCATAAGCATTCCTCTCAATTTTAATATCCATGAGCTTCAATGATGATTGTTCGCTATTAACAATTTTCTTTGCAAGTAATATTGACCCTGCACACGTTCCAAATATAGGGGGATGTTTATTTTTTATTGCAGTATCTATCCCATGATTTTTCATTAATTTTTCAATTGTGGTACTCTCGCCTCCAGGTATAATTAGGCCATCTAAATTTTCAATTTCTTCGCTACTTTTTATAACATGTATTTCTTCCTTTTTAAGAATCTTCATCAACATTGTGACGTGTTCCGTAACATCTCCTTGCAATCCTAAAACACCTATATCCATACTATTATCACCAATTTATCTGGTTAAACCTTTTAAATCTCAATATTTTAAAGAAAATTTAAAAATTATATCCCACGTGTTTGGAGCAACTCCTCTGGTTTTAAAGATTTAATATCTAAGCCTTTCATTGCTTTGCCAATACCCTTTGATACTTCAGCTAATATCTTAGGGTCGTTAAAATTAGTAGTTGCTTTTACAATAGCTTTTGCTCTTTCTTCTGGTTCGTCAGATTTAAAAATTCCCGATCCTACAAAATTTCCATCAGCACCAAATTGCATCATTAATGCGGCGTCTGCGGGAGTGGCAATTCCACCTGCTGCAAAGTTTACAACCGGCAATCTACCTAGCTTAGCAGTTTCCTTAACTAGTGCATAAGGTGCTCCCAGATTTTTTGCCTCTGTCATTAGCTCTTCTTTAGGCATATTTTGAATCTTCCTAATTGACCCCAGAACTTCTCGTGTGTGTCTAACCGCTTCTACTACATTACCTGATCCTGCCTCTCCTTTTGTACGTATCATTGCTGCTCCTTCTCCGATTCTGCGAAGAGCTTCACCAAGATTTCTGGCCCCACATACAAAGGGTACTTTAAACTTTTTTTTATCAATATGATTGTATTCATCAGCGGGGGTTAATACTTCACTCTCATCTATAAAATCTATATCCATTCCTTCAAGAATTTGGGCTTCTACAAAGTGGCCAATCCGAACTTTTGCCATTACCGGAATAGTTACGGTTTCCATTATTTCAAAAATTTTCTTGGGGTCTGCCATCCTAGCGACTCCACCTGCAGCTCTTATGTCAGCAGGTACACGTTCTAGCGCCATAACAGCGACTGCACCTGCATCTTCCGCAATGCCTGCTTGATTAGAATTTGTGACGTCCATAATCACACCTCCTTTCAGCATTTGAGCTAGACCCCGTTTTAACTTCTCAGTTCCCGTCTTCATTTCAAGACCTCCGTATGTAATTAGAAACCTCCCTTTTTTTTGCCAATGTTTTTAAGCGTGAATTTTCCAAGTTATTTTTTTTATTCTCGACATTTTTCGGTCCAATTTGACCTACTACCTGTTTAACTTTTGTATAAGGGGATTCCCGGAACAAGGTTTTAAGTTCTTTTTCTTTCTTTCCAAGGGTCATTACCCCTTTTCCTTCTTCTATACGCCCTACTTCATAAATCTTTGTCACCTTTTTTAAATATTTAAATATATTTGAAACATTTTCTTCTGGCAGAATTAGCATCAGTGAATCGGTAGAAATTCCGAGTGGATCTATTTCAAGTTCAATCAGCATATTCAAAACTTTTTTATTTATAGCCCTAAGTAAAGCATCTTCGTTTAAAAGAAACTTTTTTCCAGATGTTCTAGATATTTCTGAAGCATCCCCCCTTATTCCCCCATTTGTAATATCACACATAGTATGAATATCTCCAATACCATTTTTGAAAAGTGTGTTACAAGCATCAGTGAATTCTACATTAAGTGTTTCTTTTATTATTTCAAAATATTTATTATAAATTGCAATGGTTGATATAGTTCCTCCTCCACTACCTTTTGTTAGTAGTATTACATCTCCGTTTTCTGCGTTTCTTCTAACTTTAGGGAAGGTATTCGAAACTCCAACAGCTGCAACTCCAGATACTAATCTATCTCCAAATACCATGTCCCCACCTACTCGTAAAGTACTCCCACTAACCAGCGGAACATTCGTTAAGTCTCCAATGCATGAAACCCCTCCTGTAAAGTCGAATAGCTTCCCTATATCACCATCATCTGCAAGATGCAGATCACTCATCATAGCTACAGGATTTGATCCCATAACACAAACATCTCTCAAGGCAGCTCGAGCTGCATGGAATCCGGCTAAAAACGGAAAATCACTTAGTCTTGAATGAGTGCCGTCTAAGGCTAATGTAACGTAATCTCCACTACATTTTACCACTCCAGCATCATCTTGATCGTTTGGACCAACTATGACATCTATGTTGCCAATAATTTCTGATATTTTTTTATGTACAAAAAAATCCCCTTCACCCCTTGAACCCACTCCAAATTCTCCCATGGCAACTCCTGACTTTGGATAATCTAAAAGAGTTTTTATAAAAGGGCTTTTAATCTTCTTGTATTCTAAGCTCGTTGTTACTTCTTGATACAAAGCTCTTGAAAAATTCTGACGTTTTTTTGAACTCCAATTTTTAAATTCTTTAACTAACTTATCTAACTCTTCTAAAATATCTTCTTCAGCTATTCCCTTGATTAGTTGCCTTTTAGTAAATCCTTCTAAATCCATTTGACCTAATTTTTATTTTATAGCAGATAAAATAGCTTTGCCAAATTCATTTGCAGATGATGGATCTTGAGCTGTAATTATATTTCCATCTCTTTCAACTTTGGAATCTGTATAAATTGCTTTTTTATCTTTAATTTTATTAATTTCACTTTGATAAACCGTAGCTTTTTTTCCTATTAACAACCCAGCATTTGCAATTGTTATCGGTGCTATACAAATAGCAGCGAGTATTTTATTTTTTTCCAGAGTTTCACTAGCAATGTAATGAGCAGTTTTATTATTCCAATATTCAGAAGCACCAGTTCCACCTATAAAAATGATTGCATCATAATTTTCGACTTTTATGTCTTTAATTAGAATATCTGGTTGAATTTTAATTCCTAACATTCCTTCTGCAATTTTTAGAGAAGAAGATGCAATAGTAATGTTTACTCCATTTTCTTTAAGAATTTTCTTTGGTTCAAGCAACTCTTCGTCTCTAAACTTAGTATGACCAATTATAAAAACAACTTTTTTTTTCATTTTAGAACTACCATTTAAATTTTTTTTTCAATATTTCACATTTCTCTCACTAAATCAACAAAATTATCGATAATTCTTAGCCCTGCTTTACCACTTTTTTCTGGGTGAAATTGAGTGCCTACCATATTTCCTTTACTCACAACTGCGGGTATTTCAACTCCGTAGTGAGTTGTTGCTAAAGTTATTTCTTCTGAAGGTAAAGCATAGTAAGAATGTACAAAGTAAAAGTATTCTTTACTTTTAATCCCTTTCAGTAAATTATTTTCTGTTTTAATATCTATAGTGTTCCATCCAATATGAGGGATTTTTACATTATTAGGTAACTTGACCACACCACCTTTCATCAGTTTTAACCCTTTATGCAATCCATTTTCTTCACTTTGCTCGAAAAATAGTTGCATTCCTAAACATATTCCAAATATTAGTTTGTCTTTGCTGTTTTCAATAAGTAGTTTATTAAATGGGTTCAAATTATTCATTGCATCGCAAAATGCACCAACTCCAGGCAAAACAATTGCATCACATGTATTTAGAGTATCTTTATCCTTTACTATTACTGCATTAGCCCCATTAAGCTCAAAAGCTTTCTGAGCACTTCTTAAATTTCCTACTCCAAAATCAATAATCGCTACTTTTGGTCTCATTTTTATTTGATATAATATATTTTACATTTGGGTATTAAAGATACCTTCAATCTACAAATTAATCATATCCTGATTGTTACTCCTTTTTTTGCAAGATATTCCTTTATATCACCTACGGTGTATTTTTTGAAGTGAAAAATAGAGGCAGCGAGAGCTGCATCTGCCTTTCCTTTTGTCAATACTTCATGAATATGCTTAATATCTCCTGCACCACCACTTGCTATTATTGGGATATTTATTTCATTGGCAATCCTCTCAGTTAAAGCCAAATCAAATCCTTTCTTTGTGCCATCAGCATCCATACTTGTCAGAAGTATTTCTCCAGAACCTAATTTTTCAACGTGTTTTGCCCATTCTATTGCATCAATGCCTGTTGATTCTCTCCCCCCATAAATATATGCTTCAAACCAACATTTTCCATTAGAATCGTCTACACAAATCTTATCCTTTTTCAATGTATAATTCCTTTTGACATCGATAGCTGTGACAATACATTGAGATCCAAACTTTTGCGAGCCTTCTTTTATTATATTTGGATTTTTTACTGCAGCGGTATTTATCGAGATTTTATCGGCACCTGCCTTAAGAATTTTTCGAATATCACGTAATTCATTAATTCCCCCACCAACTGTTAATGGAATAAATACCTGTTCTGCGGTTTTCTTAACAACATCTATCATAGTCTTCCTCCCCTGTGGAGACGCACTAATATCTAAATAAACTATCTCATCCGCACCTTGAACATCGTACATTTTAGCAAGATTTACAGGATTCCCAGCAAATTTTAGATTCTTGAAGTTCACACCTTTTACTACTTTTCCATCTTTAACATCTAAACAAGGTATTATGCGTTTAGTAAGCATGATTAATTCAGTGATATTTTAACAACAGGTATAAAAATAGTTTGTACTAAGACTATTGTAAAATTCAATTGGAACAAACTCTTTATATCTTTAAAATGAGAAATATCGAGAGCATGGTGATAGCATGCGATGGGAAGTGAGGATATCTTATAAAAAAGGAGTTCAAGATCCTGAGGGGGAGTCAACTTTAAAGGGTCTTCGATCATTAGGTTTCAATTTAGTAAAAGAAGTTCAGACTTCAAAAGTATTTAGTATACAAGGGGAATATACGAGAAACGATGTTGAACGCATGTGTAAGCAATTACTTGTGAATCCTGTTAGTCAAGATTTTAGTATTTTAGAGGTCACTGAATAAATGGGGATCTTAGATGCAAGTGACAAGGAGCTTCTTTTACTGAGTAATAAGAAGAATCTGTCACTTAGTCTTTTTGAAATGTTAAAGATAAAAAAGCATTACCTCAAACTTCAAAGAAATCCAACCGATCTTGAACTTGAGACGTTGGCTCAGACTTGGAGTGAACATTGCGTTCATAAGACTTTCACAAGTAAAGTAGAGTTAAACAATGGCGAATGGATAGATAATCTCCTAAAGAGCACGATTTTTCGAGTAACTAATGAGTTAAATAAAGATTGGTGTTTTTCAGTTTTTTCAGATAATGCTGGCATCGTTGACTTTGACGGTGATATAGCAATTGCCTTCAAGGTCGAGACACATAATCATCCTAGTTCACTTGAGCCCTTTGGTGGGGCCTCTACAGGTGTAGGAGGAGTAATTAGGGATATTTTAGGAGTTTGGGGAGACCCTATTGCAAATACAAATGTTCTATGTTTCGGCCCAATAGATCTTCCGTATAAACAAGTCCCTCAAGGTTTCAAACACCCTAGTTTTGTTTTCTCCTATGTAACCGCCGGGATAGGTAGTTATGGTAATAATATCGGCATACCTACAGTAAATGGTTCCATCTTTTTCGACGAGAGTTATATCTGTAATCCAATAGTTTTTTGTGGATCTTTTGGATTAGTCAAAAAGAGCATGTATTTTACCAAATTAAAACCTGGAGATGTTCCACTTCTAATTGGTGGAAAAACAGGTAGGGACGGTATTCATGGTGTAACTTTTGCTTCAGCCATTCTTAATGAGAATTCTGAAGAAACTTCTGCAAGTGCAGTCCAGATTGGAGATCCAATCGAAGAAGAGAAAATTAAGCGGGGGATTATGCTGGTTCGCGATCTTGCACTGGCAACCGCAATAACAGATTTAGGTGGGGGTGGGCTAAGTTCAGCTGTGGGAGAGACTGCAGAGAGATCTCGCTGTGGGTGTGAAATTCACTTAGACCGTGTGTCTCTAAAGAATCCTAATATGGAGCCATGGGAAATCTGGACATCTGAATCACAAGAAAGAATGCTTATAAGCGTTCCATCAGAAAATTTAGAGAGAGTAATTCAGATATTTGAAGATGAAGATGTAGAAGCAATTCCTCTCGGAGAATTCATCCGCGGCACAAAACTAAACATTTATTATAATGGCAAAATCGAAGGCAATCTAGATATCGATTTTATGTTTGATAAGCTTAAAATAAAGAGAAAGGCTAATATTTTAAAACCAAAATTTGACATTAAACCTTTGAAGACTAAAAAAGAGTATAACCAGGATTTAATATCCATCTTATCTTCTCCAAATGTTTGCAGTAAAGAGTCAATTATTCGAACATATGATCATGAGGTTAAATCTATTACTGTGTTGAAACCATTGCAGGGGATTGATTGTGACGGCCCAGGGGATGCAGCTGTCCTCAAACCCTTATCAAATTCTTGGAAAGGGATTGCAATATCTAATGGAATTAATCCTGAGTATGGTAAAATAGACCCTTATCGAATGGCAGCTTCAGCCATTGATGAGGCTATAAGGAATAACATCTCTGTTGGAGGAAGGAGAATTGCATTGTTAGATAACTTCACCTGGGGAAATCCTGAGAACCCGGATTGTATGGGCAGTCTTACTATGGCTGCTCGAGCCTGTTATGATATAGCATTAGGTTTAGACACTCCTTTTATCTCAGGGAAAGATAGTTTGTATAACGAATCAAATTCTGGTCCAGTAACACCAACATTGTTAATTTCTGCTTTGGGGATTTTGCCTGATGTAAGGAAAGCGATTAGTATGGATATTAAAAAGGCCGGTAATCCAATTTATATTGTTGGCAAAACTTACGAAGAGTTAGGAGGGTCGCATTATTATAAGATCAATAATCATCTTGCTAATAATCCTCCAAATGTTAATCCATTAAGAGCAAAAGGATCATATGATGCTATTATAGATGCTATTGATCATAGCTTGATCAAATCTTGTCACGATTTATCTGAGGGAGGGCTTGCTGTTGGCGCAGCTGAGATGGCTTTTGCTGGAGGAATAGGTCTGGATATTAAATTAAAAAAAGTCCCTAAGACGGATATGAGAGAGGATCATGTCATGTTTTCAGAGTCCAATAGCAGATTCATCGTTGAGATTGATAGAAAAAAAGCAAATAAATTTGAAGAGTTTATGAATGGTAATGTCATTGCATGTATTGGTAAAACTACAAAAAATAAAGATCTTATAATTCGGGGGATGAGTTCAAATTTAATAAAATCCGATCTTTATACTTTAAAAGAGGCTTGGCAACGAACTTTAAGGTGAATAAATGAATGTTAAGGATATTGAGTTCTGTATTATACGAGCTCCTGGAACAAACTGCGATACTGAGACCTCTTATTCTTTGGAATTTTTCGGATGTAAGGCGTCAGTGATTCATGTAAATAAATTTATCAGAGGAGATATTGATATAAAGTCCTTCCATGGACTAGTAATACCTGGAGGATTTTCTTATGGTGACCATATCCGGAGTGGTGCTATTCTAGGGAAGCTTTTAAAAAATAATTTGGGCGAATCACTTGTAGATTTTGTTGACGAAGGTAAACTCATTCTTGGGATATGTAATGGTTTTCAGGTTTTAGTAGAAATGGGGATTTTGCCTGGTACAAAGGGATTTACTCAAGATCCTACAATAGCATTAGGAAAAAACATCTCTAATCAGTTTGAAGATCGTTGGGTGTATCTTCGAAATGATAATGAGGGAAGATGTATATTTTCTAAAGGAATCAAACTGGTTAGAGTGCCTGTGAATCATGGAGAGGGCAAAGTAATTCTTCCCTTTGGAAGAGAGGAAGATACTCTAAAAAAGCTTATAAAGAAAGATCAGGTTGTCTTCCGTTATGCTAATCCAGATGGTAGTTCTGCTAACGGGAACTATCCTTTCAATCCGAATAGTTCATTTAGCGATATTGCTGGTATTTGCGATCCAAGCGGCCAAATTTTAGGAATGATGCCCCATCCTGAAAAGGCTTTTCATCGTATAACTTATCCAGATTGGACTAGAACTGGATTAGATGGGATGGGTGATGGCTACTTGATTTTTAAAAACATGATTGACTATTTAAAAAATAAGTTCTGATTTGATAATTTTTAAAATAAATTATTATTTACAGACTCTCCTTTTCACTTCTTTGTAAAATTCAATCACATTTCCGAGGTCCTGCCTAAATCGGTCTTTGTCTAAAATCTCTTTAGTTTCAGCATCCCAAAATCTACATGTGTCAGGTGAAATCTCATCTCCAAGCAATAATTCCCCCTCGTTAGTTCTTCCAAATTCCAACTTAAAATCTACTAATATTATGTCTTTAGATATTAAAAAATCTTGAAGTATTTTGTTTATATCCATAGTCATCTGTCTCATTTCTTCTAGATCTTGGTGTGTTGCAACTCCTAAGGCTATTGCAATGTCATCATTCAACATAGGGTCATGATAATCATCACTTTTATACCCAAATTCAATAGTTGGTGGGACAAGATGTTGTCCGTCTTCAAAAGGAAATCGCTTCACTAAGCTGCCAGTTGCAATGTTTCTACAGATAACTTCTAGTAGTATAATCTTAAGCTTTTTTACTATGAACTTATTTGGTTTTTGAAAATCTATTAAATGGGTTTTAACCCCATTTTTTTCAACCAATTTTAAAAGAGCTGCGCTAATTTCAGCATTAAGAGACCCTTTCCCACTCTTTGTGTCTTTTTTAGTTCCATCTCCAGCGGTGAGGTCATCTCTAAATTCAATAAGTAGAGTATTATCTTCATTCTCATAAACACTTTTTGCTTTGCCCGAGTAAATAAGTTTCATAATTATAATTTAAAAGACGGGATAATAAATATTTTTTCTATAGAAAAAATTATGTTAAGTGTCAGATGATACAATTTCATGCGAATTGAAGATCTATCTAATTATGGCTTACCTTCTAATGTAATAGATGTTATCCATGATTCAGGTATTTCAAATCTTTATCCACCACAGAAGGAAGCTGTGCTCAATGGTTTGCTTGAACTAAAAAGATCTTTTATAATTAGTGTTCCTACCGCAAGTGGAAAGACTTTGATAGCCGAGATTCTAATGATCAAAGCACTCATTAAAATGAAGGGGAAATGTCTTTATGTAGTTCCGCTTCGTGCTTTAGCAAGAGAGAAATTTGAAGACTTTAAAAAATATGAAGCAATTGGATTTCGAGTAGCTATTTCTACAGGCGATTTAGATTCTAAAGAAGGATGGTTAGAAAACTTTGATTTAATTGTTGCAACAAGCGAGAAAGCAAATTCATTACTAAGGCATAAGGCTGGATGGCTCAGTGAGATTAATGTTTTAGCAGTGGATGAAATACATCTGATTAATGATTCTCGTAGGGGGCCTACGTTAGAAATTGTAATTACAAAGCTACTCCATATTAATCCAAAACTTCTAATCCTGGGGTTAAGTGCTACTATTAATAATGCTGCTGAAATTGCGTCATGGTTAAATGCAAAGTTAATTTCAATGGATTGGCGACCAGTTGAACTTCGTGAAGGTGTTTTTTATGATGACTCCATATTTTTTAGTGATTCAAAACTTCAAGAAGTTGAAACAACGTGTAAAAGTCAAATTATAAATCTTGTTTTAGAGACTATTAAAGACGGAGATCAAGGCCTAATATTTGTTAACACTCGACGATCTGCGGAGAGAGTTTCCCTCGATGCTTCCAAAGAAACATCAAAATTTCTTAAGAAAACAGAATCGAATAAACTTAAAAGACTCTCAAAATTAGTTAAAGGATCTCTAGAAGAATCTAATAAGATTTCTATTCGATTGAGTAAAGCTTTAGAGGGGGGTTCAGCCTTTCATCATGCTGGCTTATCTTCAAAACAGCGGAAAATAATTGAAGATGGATTTAAGGATAATCTGATTAAAGTAATTGTTGCTACACCAACCTTGGCTGCTGGTGTAAATCTTCCTGCAAGACGAGTTGTTATAAGAGATTATACGAGATATGATGTAAATCTTGGCAGAATCAAGATTCCTATTCTTGAATATAAGCAGCAAGCAGGAAGAGCAGGAAGACCAAAATACGATGAGTATGGCGAGGCTGTTTTAATAGCAAGGACTGCTGATGAACGATCTTTACTCCTTGATAATTATATTTTAGGAGTTCCGGAAGATATCTCTTCAAAATTAGCTGTTGAATCTACTTTAAGAACCCATGTTTTAGCAGTAATTGCAATGGATTTTTGTAATAGTTTTTATTCTGTAGTGGACTTTTTTTCTAAAACTTTCTTTGTTCATCAAAATGAACCAAGTATCCTTGAAGATTTTATCCAAAATATCCTTGAATTTCTTGTAAATCAAGGGTTATGTAAAATGGATAAGGAGATGATTATAGCAACAAAATTTGGAAAACGCGTATCAGAACTTTATATTGATCCAATTAGTGCAATCACTCTTCGTGATGGAATGTTCCAAGCTCAGAAGAAAACTACTATTAACTTCTCCCTTCTCCATCTTTTATCATCAGTAACTGAGATGGGTAGACTTTATTTAAGGAAGAAGGATTATGATGGTTGTGTTAAAGAGGCATATCAAAATGAAAAATATTTTCTCGTAGAGATGCCGAATCAACTAGCAGAACCTTGGATTTTTGAGGATTTTCTTACGCAAGTGAAGTCTTCAATGTTCTTTCAAGATTGGATTAATGAAAAAAACGAAGACTATCTATTTAATAAATACAACTTAGGTCAAGGCGATATCAGGGTAAAAGTCAATCTTGCAGATTGGATCCTCTATTCAGCATATGAAATTGGTCTACTTTTTAAGTTTTCAAAGCTTAAGGATATCCTAATTCTCCGAAATAGAATTCGATATGGTGTTAAAGACAATATTTTAGATTTAGTTTCGCTTCGTAACATAGGTAGGGCAAGAGCTAGAAAATTGTATAATGCCGATTATAAAACATTGTCTGATTTGAAGATTGCAAGGGAAGAGGATCTGGCAAGAGTTCCCCTTGTAGGTCGTAAGATAGCTGAAAGTATTAAGAAGCAGCTTGGCTGAGGTGCAAAGACATGATTAGGGTCCCTTCCATAGTGGTGAATTGGACGAACAAAGAGGTTTATTATGACGCGTTGCTAGAGGAGGGTATAAAGCTGGACAGCAGCACCTATCAGGACTTCACAAATCCAAGGGCGTACTACATTGAGAAGGGTGTTGCTGTAGTACCGATAGTCGCCTTCGAGTCCAGGTTTGATAATCACAGGAAATCTCTATCTCTCGCAAATAAAAGTGCTAGGGCAAAGGTACCCTTTCACCTTGCACTCCATCCACAAAACCTCGGCCCTCAAGAACTCTCAGATCTGGAAGATTTTCTAGATGTCATTGAGACGAGACACGAAGTCACATATCTGAACTTAGAGGATGTTCAGAGCTATTACTCCACGATGTAAAATGAAAAAACATATTAATTTCTATGAATAAACTTTATTATCAAACAAATTTAGAACATAAAAAATGGCGATTCACCCAATAGATTACAGGTATGGGAGTAAGGAAATGCGTCAAATATTCGAAGAAGAGGCGCGACTCCAAAGATGGCTTGATGTTGAATCAGCACTCGCAAGAGCTAATGCAGCCGTGGGCCGCATTTCGAATCTTGATGCTGAGGAAATAACCGATAAAGCGAGTATCAACTACGTAAAAGTCGACAGAGTAAAGGAAATCGAGGCCGATATTAAGCATGATTTAATGGCGATGGTTGAAGCATTATCTGAGGTCTGTGGCAAATCTGGAAGAGGTGTTCATCTTGGGGCTACTTCTTACGATATTATTGATACGTCCAATGCGTTACAATTCAAATCAGCTCTAAAGATCATTAAAAAAGACCTCTTTGATATAGAAGGAATTCTATTAGGACTAGCTAAAAAACACAAGAGTTTAGTAGCCATTGGAAGAACTCATGGACAACATGCAACCCCTATAACCTACGGATTAAAATTTGCTATATGGTCTAGGGAGATTAGACGTCATATTAAACGTTTAATTGAATCGGAGAGAAGGGTATTAGTTGGAAAAATGTCCGGTGCGGTTGGTACTCAGGCTGCATTTGGAGTTTATGGGATTAAGATCCAAGATTTAGTCATGCGTGATTTAGGTTTGAAAGCTGCCATGGTTTCAAGTCAGGTTGTACAAAGGGATCGTTATGCAGAGCTTTTAATGGGTTTAGCTTTAATTTCCGCATCCTGCGATAAAATTGGAAAAGAAATTCGTAATCTTATGAGGACTGAAATTGCTGAGGTAAGCGAAGTATTTGGTAAAGAGCAGGTAGGTAGTTCAACCATGCCCCAAAAGCGGAATCCTATTGATAGCGAGAAGGTTTGCGGTTTATCTAGAGTAGTTAAAAGCAATGTTTTTATTGGTCTTGAAAATGTATCGTTGGAACATGAACGGGATTTAACTAATTCTTCATCCGAAAGGGTTGTTCTTCCTGAAACTTTTATTTTATTAGATGAAATATTAAAGACATTAAAAAATGTTTTAAATAACCTTGTTATTCATCCTAAAAAAATTAAAGAAAATCTTGAGCTTTCAAAAGGATTGAATATGGCAGAAGCCGTTATGGTTGCCCTTTCTCTTTCTGGAATGCCTCGACAGGAAGCTCATGCGTTGATTAGAAAACTATCTGCTGAAGCATCTTTGAATAAAACCAATTTATTAGAGATCCTAAGACATAGTAAGGAGGTGTCAAACTTTCTTGATAAAGAGAGTTTGAATGAAATAGTTTCTCCAGAAGATTATATTGGGACTGCTGTTAAGCAGGTTGAGAAAGTGCTTATGTTTGCAAAGAATGACAGAAAATAATGTTTTTTTTGAATTTTTAGGAAATATCCAATACAGGGAATGTTTATTGGATGAGGTTGCATCGATGGTTAGCCGGAAAGATAAAGTTCTTGATATTGCAACTGGCACTGGTTATTTGGCGAAAAATTTGATAACAAGGAGTAAGGACCTTTTCTGTTTGGATCAAAATATAATTGCGATTAATAATATTCACAATGATGGATTGAATGGGATAGTTGGAGATGCTAACAATTTTCCATTTAAATCCAATACTTTTAATAAGGTTTTATCATGGTCTGCTCTAGTCCATATTCCACTATGGAGAAATGTATTGGAAGAAGCTTTTAGAGTCACTTGTATAAATGGAAAAGTTGCAATTCTTGAGCCAAAAGGTGCCTATTCTATAAGGGCCTTTAGGGATTTCACTTGTAGTCATAAACCACCTCATTTCAAGAGCATTGTTAATGAATTTAAAAATTATTGTGATCCTCAAGTGTTAGATCGGGGGTTTGCAACAATTATTTCTGGAGAAAAAAAATTTTAAAGCAGGTTATAAATCTTCTAGGAGCTCTAGCTCTTTTTCATCTAGTAAAGTAGTCATTCAATTTCTAATACCGATATACCAGTTATTTCCTCAAGTCTCTTAGAGGATGCCAAACTTAAATGTGTGTCGAGAAATCCGCGTTTCTCACTACTTATTATGAGTAAATCTCCTTTACTTTCCTTCAAGAATCTCTCAAGTTCTTCCATTATATTGCCAGTTCTAATTGCAGTGGCAACTTTAGCTTCTTTTTTACTCGCCTTTTCCCGAGCTCTTTCAAGGATAATACGTCCTATTCTATTTAGATCTTTTTCAGCTCTATTAACACCATGAATACGCCTTGGAATTCCACTTAGAAAACTTGTATCTACAATGTAAATAAATGTAATTTTACAATTTTCTTTTATTGCTATTTTGATGCCTTTATCCACCGCTTTCTTACATCCATCGGATCCAATTGTTAAAACTACAATATGCGATATTTTACCCATGATTAATCCTCTCAATATCGAATTAATAAATATGCTGTTGATAATATCATTGAAACTATTGCAACAGGCATACCTATTTTTATAAAATCTTTAAAGCGTATTGCGTATCCAGAACGCTCTGCAATACCAGCAGCTACAATATTAGATGATGCACCGATAATGGTAGCATTTCCACCAAAATCGGCTCCTAATGCAAGGGCCCACCAGAGTATATTAGGATCAATACCTGGAATAACTTGGTTTAGATATTCAACTACAGGTATCATTGATGCAGTAAATGGAATGTTATCGACAATAGCGGACATTATTCCCGAAATCCAGATAACAATAACGATAGTGGAAGTTGGGTCTTTTCCGCTTATCTGAACTACTATTTCGGCAATTGCAGGTATCAATCCATTTTTTTCAGCTGCTCCAACAATTATAAACAGCATCATAAAGAATACAAGAGTTGGCCACTCTACCTCGTCTAACATCTCTCCAATATGAGTCCGACTAATTAATAATAGAATCATAGCACCGGTCATAGCAGCAATACTAGGTTCCATTTTCAACTCGTCATGAAGAAAGAAGAGTACAATAACAAATCCTAGGACGATGAGACATTGGTTTAGAAGAGCTTGATTTTCTATCTTATATTCCCTTTTTAGTCTTTTTAATAATTCAGGAACATTATTATTTTTGTTCTTTTTATATTCCTTACTAAAAAAGAAGTACATCATTCCAATTAGAGCCAGTAGTGTAATTAATGCGATGGGTCCAAGATTAAATAAAAAAGCATTAAAGCTCAAACCTGAAGATGATCCTATCAGAATATTTGGGGGATCTCCGATAAGTGTAGCAGTTCCTCCAATATTTGATGCCATTATCTCTGGAAATATTAAAGCCCAGGGATTTATTCGTAAAATAAGAGCAATTTCAATTGTGACGGGGGTTAATAAGAGAATTGTAGTAACGTTATCTAATAGAGCAGACAGTACTGCTGTAACTATCATAAGTATAATTGTTAATCTCCAAATATCACCTTTGGCTAATTCATAAGATTTGTAGGCTGTCCATTGAAACACTCCTGTGCCGCGCATAATCGCAACTATGATCATCATCCCCATTAGAAGAAATACAACATTGAAGTCAATAGCATCAATTGCATCGTTAAAGGATAATATTTGATAATTTTTATTAAAGGCACCTAATGTAGTGCTTATAAATAATATTGTAGAAGCTCCTAAAAGAGCAGCTAGAGTGCGATGGATTAGGTCAAACGCAATTAATACATAAACTATAACCAGCACTAATCCAGAAATAATCATAGGTTCTAGAGGAATTTCTGGATTGATATTATCCATGCCTGATACCAATTCAGGAATTAGGATAATTACAGAAATAAGTAGGATTAAGGCGATTGAAAATTTCATATCTACAGTTCATAGGATTAACTTTAAATTATTATTTAGTATAAAATAACTTGAAGAAGACGATATATATGGGGCAATCCTTAGTAACTAGTAGGAATCTCCAAGGAGAGTTTCAAACCACTCAAACCCTTTGCAGATTGATTGATGGAATAATCATAAAAAAAACATCATTCAGATCAATATTGATTGTAGATAATGATAAAATAGATTCTTTAGAACTTTCTAAGAAAATAATTGAAGAGTGCTACTTTGATATAGGTAAAGCAGTTCCCATCCTTGAAGAAGTTAGTAGTAACTTTGATGATATAAAACACTGTGCAGTAAAGGTGGGACTTTCACATATACCTAAGGGTGATAGTTTTTCGCTAAGGATTAATAAGCGTGGGAGCCATTCACTTGATAAACCAACGTCAGATTTAGAATCTGATATTGGAGGTTCTATATATGATGCTTTAGAAAAAAAGCATAATAGAACGCCCAGGGTGAATCTTAACGATCCTGATGTTAAAGTCATTGTTGAAATATTAGGTCCAAGGAGTATTATTGGGATAGTTAGAAAAGAGTGGCTAGAGTAGGCTTAACTCTCTTCCTAGTAAATTCTTTTATGTTAGCAACACCTTTTTTTTAAATCAACAGAACTGAATATTTTAATTTAATAGACTAAGTTTGACGCATTTATTAAATATAATTAAATAAGGGAGTTAATGATAATAAAACATGAAATCAGTCTTTTTAAACAACATGTCCTGGAATGATGTTAAAAGTTATTTGAAGCAAAGAAAGGACATATTATTACCCTTTGGGGCAGTTGAGGAACATGGTTATCACCTTCCTCTCTCCACAGACGGGGACATTGCAAGTGCTTTAGCTCAGTCTTTATCTGAGAAGACCGGGGTTGCTATTGCACCAATTATTTGGTATGGTGTTTCAAATACTACTAGGCGATATCCGGGAACTATTATGGTCAGGTTTGATTCCTTTAAAGAATATGTGAAAGATATCCTATTCAGCTTAAAACAAAGTAGATTCACTACAATTTATCTTCTTTCAGGTCATTTAAGCAGCTCCCACATTGTAGCGATTCAAGAAGCAGCCAGAGATATTAAAGAGATTAAAGCATTTTTCTTGGATTTTTCAAAACTTGATTTTTTAGATATTTTAGAAACTAAGCCTTTTCATGCATGTGAAGCGGAGACATCTCTTATGCTCTATCTTAACCCCCAAAAGGTAGACATGAAGAAGGCAAATGATGAAAAAATAATTTTCGAGGATTATGCAGTAAGTGGGCTACGTAAAACTCAAAGTGGTGTATTTGGGTCGCCAACAAAAGCAACTCAAGAGAAAGGTAAATTGATTTTTAATAGAATTATCAAGGAGTTTACAGAAGTAATCGGAAGATAATAGTCCATTTCCACGGAAATTTTTGAGTAATATCCTATTTGATTAGAATATATTATTAAATTCTAGATATTAATTGAATTTTCCTGACTATCTATCATCTATTTATACCAGTCCAGACTTTCGGATACATAATCTATTAGTCGTGAAAATTGTTTTTTTGATTTTTTATTCATTGAAGTTGTATTTAAGCATTGCATTGCTAACTTTCCATATCTCAAAGAAGTTTCTTTAGCCTTATCTAGAGCTCCACTTTCTTCAATTTTTGTTTTAATCCATTGTATCTCATCTTCTGTTGGATTTTTTTTCTCCAATAATGTTTTAAATTCCTTAAATTCTTTGCCTTTTAGTAATTCTAACGTGTAAACTATGTGTAATGGTTTCTTGCCGATTTTAATATCCCCCCCACTTGGTCTACCGTATTCTAATTCACTAGCAAAAGTTCCTATAATATCATCGGTGATGTCAAATGAGAAGCCTATATTTGTTGCAACTTTTTTTAAAATTTCACATTCATCGGGGGAAGCACCAGCTAAAATTGCACCAGTTTGGATCGTACAGTTAAATAAAGAAGCTGCTCTTTTGGAGGCCATAATGTTCCATTCATCTAATGATGTATTTTCAAATTCAAAAAGCAAGTCTAGGGTTTGGCTTTCATTCACATTTTTGTATTCATTTATGAACAAATTCATTACCTTCTCTATTTTTTCTTTTTCAAAACCACTTTGATAAATAACAGAAAGAGAATTTGTATAAAGTATATTCCCCGCAAATATTGTAGTAGCATTTCCAAAACGTCTATCATAATTAAAAAGCAAGTGAAATGCTTTTTCTCCCCGTCTTTTTGTGTCTTCATCGACAAGATCATCATGTAATAAAATTGCATGTCTGTATAGCTCAATACCTGCACAGACATTCAAGATTTTTTCATCTATTTTGCCTTTAAATCCCTCATATGCTAAAAGAGTAGAACAGCTTGAAATACGCTTGCCTTTACGGAGGCAGAAGGCTTCTAATTCAGAATATACTTTCGATATAAAAGGGTGATATCGCAGATTTGATTCAGTGAATAACTTTGAAATTTCGTTGTCTATAAGTTCTGTATGTCGATCAAGGAAATTCATAGATATTAATCACAGTTATCCTTTATAATCTTCTAAATAAAAAGGGAAATATCCGCGTCTTTTGCAAGGTCTAGATAGGTTGCTGCACCTATGATATCATCAACTTCATCGATTAAATCTTCTTTTTTAATTCCCATAACATTCATTGTTGGTTCACAAGCATGTAATTTAGCACCGTTTTCTTTTGCCATTTTTATAGCGTCTTTTATCTCGGGGAATCCTCCTCTTTTTATTTGCTTTTTCATCATCCATGTGGCCATACGAGTCATTCCAGGAACTATCCCTATGATAGTTGGAATTGGCATACCTGGATTGCCAACTGCAGGAATCTTTAAGTTATCTATTTTATTTTTATTTATAATGTCCATTCCCCAGAATGTAAAATATACATGGACTTCATATTCCATTGCAGCAGCTGTCATAGCCAGAATAAAAGGTGGATATACCATGTCTAAAGTGCCTTTGCTGCAAATTATTACTAAGCGTCTCTTTTGATTCGATTTATCAGTTTTTTTTATTAATTTTCTCTCTTTTTTTAACATATTTCCACACCCTATTTTTTTTGAAAACAAAATCTAAAAATTCCCTCTTCTTCTTCAATTTTCAATAATTTATTCCCTGTACTTTTGCTCCAGGCAGTTAGGTCCGATTTCGACCCCTGATCTGTGGTAATAACTTCCAATATTTGCTGTGAATCAAGCTTTTTAATTGCTGCTTTTGTTTTAATTATCGGCATGGGGCACATTAATCCTTTGCAGTCTAATATTTTATCAGGTTTAATTTCATCCATTTATTGACACATCCATTTATTCAAAAATATAAAAACTGTAATATAAACGATTAAATTAACAAGAGTTTAATAAATAAATGTTTAAAATATCAAGTATCAATTTTTAGAATCTAAAAAGGCAATCAATGGTGGAAATATTGATATAACAAGCTTGTAAATAAATATTTGAAGTCTACCTTATACATTTGTATTGGAATACTTTATCAAATCTACAATCCCTATGGGGCCTGTCATCATAACATCACCAATTGGTGTAGCTTTTGACACTCCCAAGTTGGAATTCTTAAGGATTTCTCTCCTAGGGCCAGTTATCAGTATATTCTTCAAATTATTAAGAGAGATTCCTTGGCGTATATAACATCCATGTCCACCATCTCGCAGGACCTCTTTATTTTTCAACTCTCCTTCAGAAAATTTTGAAATATAACTTTCAAGAGTTTGTGTATTTAGAAGGTGTGAATGATGCTCAAATAATCCTAGAACTTCTATTTTATCTTTCATTAATGCTGCCATAGTATGTCCATTACCGATGTCAATGGTAATTAGAGGATAATCTTCTATTCCGTGCATCGCACCTACAATTGCAGAAATTTTTGAATCAACTATGAATAACTTTTGGCAGTGTTTCTTTATCACCTTTGATATGGATTTCATCCGTGTGTAATATGGGGGTGGGTTAGTAAAACCCAAAGAAGTTATCTTCCCATCTTTTTCAATTGAATCCTTAAATTTTTCAAATCTGAATTCTCGATCAGATTTTTCCTTTGCATAACCATGATCTTGTACTGCTACACCTATAATGTCAAACTTAAACTCTTCCCCAACCCTTTCAAGTATATCCTTGATTAAATGGAAGTCCACATCTTTTGTTTCAATAAGCTCACCTTGTCTACTGCCTATTTCATCTTCTGTTATTATCTCAATCCCCATTTTTTTAACTTGTTCAATATCATCTCTTAGGCTTCTTGCTGAGCTCTCGGTCATCTCTACTTTAAATCCTTTCCTCATATGTTTTTTAATAGCATATGATAAAGGGCCACCTCCCATTGTAGAACCGTGGAAGCACAAATTATTTTTACTAGAAACAATTTTCTTGGCTAGAATCTGAGTCATTGATGGGAAAACCATTTTAACACTATTCTCAACAACTCCTGAATCGTTGTAAATAAGAATATCTTGGGTACCCATACCTACGTCTATAGCTAATATCCGCATTTTGAACAGAAGAATTATTAACAAAAAACAAGATTAAGAATTATAAATGGAAGTAAGAATCAGGAAAATCATCAAACCAATAGCGTATTTTTTTGCAGTATTATTTCAAAAATTGAATCTTTCAAGTAAATTTATAACAGCGTTTTTTTATTTTTTGATTCTTATAACATGTGGTGTTTTATTGTGGCTTTCATTTTCTCCGTTTTCTGAACCGTTAATTGTTCTATTCACAATATTTATATTCATCACAGGTTTTTTTGATGAGATAAAACGAGAATTTACGGCACTTTACGGGAGTACCAAAGACAAATTCATTCTTAACAATTACGAAGATTTACTAATAATGTTTTTAATTTTAAATTTTTTGAACTTAGGTAGTTACAAGAATATTTATGCTACGCAATTTCAGCACGTGTTTATAGGAGTTTTACTATTTTTTGGCTTTTTGTTACTTAATTACTTAGTGCAATCAGCAATTAAAAAGGATAGAACTCCAGGCTTAGAAGTCCCTGCTGAGAGATTATTAATTCTCTCTCTGTTTGCAATTACAGGGTATACACATAATTCTCTCGAGGATTACCTGCTCATGGGGTTAATTGTTTTAACTTTCCTGATATATTGGAATATTATTTACATTGTATTTCAGAGTAAAATTTATTTGATTATAGTAGCCCTTACCTCAAAAGTTGTATCACCAACAATCGAAATTTTTTCATCAGTATCTATTTTATTAAGAGCGATTTTAGAAAAACTGTATAAACTCTTTAAAAAAATCGGAGTTAAAACTGAAGTCCCTAAGAACAAAAAAACTTCCTGGCAAGATCATGAACAAACGTTCGAATCCGAAGTTGGGGGAGGATACAATTTCACCACGGTTATTTTAGACTCTGATACTGAGAAACCAATATCCAATACTAATGTAGAGTTATCAAATCTGGAATCAAATGATATAATCACAAATTTTACAGATACTGAAGGTAAATGTATATTTACAGAAGTAAAGGAGGGGCAGTATTTATTATCCATCGATGCGGACGATTATAATAAAATCCAATTTGAACGGTATATAAGCATCGACTCTGGAGAGACATTTAGACTTTCAAAATCTCCTATGGATTTAAGCGTTGTGGTAAATGACTTTTATAGTGACTCTTCTATTTCAAATGCTCAGGTAATAATTAAAGGAGAAGATGGGAATGAAATCGATCAGATTACAGATAATCTAGGAGTAGCTTACTTTGATAATATCAATTCTAATTTTTTCAATTTAAGGGTAACTTCTGGAGGATATACTACGGTTGAGAAAAGCATCACCCTAAAAAGTGAAACCGTAGTATCGATAAAACTAAAAAAAGAAGAGATTAGTAAATCTCAAAGATCATATTTGATCGAGTATGAAGATCACGGTGATTTGGAAGATATTATCGATATGGTTATTAAGAAGTTTGATTTCAACAAGACGGATATTTATCTAGTTTCTTCCGGCGATATCTTGTTAAATTTTGATAAAAAAGGGATTAGGCCGATTGATTTCTCTTCTACCTTAGCCGAAGATGTTGAATCGCTTATTGGAGGGATATCATCTGAAGCAATTATTATATTTGAAGCATTTACTGAACTTGTTCATCGAGTTGGACTTGATGATTCTTTAAGTTTTATGGAAGATATTACAGATCATATCAGAAAAAAAGAGCTCAATATTATTGTTTTAATTAATAAGAAGAAACATGGTGAGAATATCACAAGTATGTTTAGAAAATTTTTCCTATTTATTGCTGAGGTACGAAATGGAAAGCTGGTAGAAATAAATGAAAGGATTTGATTCATTCTGGATCCAATGTGTACCTATTAAATTACATCTGTGTATTTCAACTGTGTTGTTTTTTGTTTCTTTAGGAATTGGATATATCCATGCTTCTTTATACCCTGAGATGAGTCAGGAAATTTTTAAATCTCTTCAAAATATGATTTCCGAGAAGATTACAGATCCAAGACCATTTTATGTAGCATATTCTATCTTTTTTAATAATGTTATTGCTTCTTTTATTGTAATTATTGGAGGTATTAGTTTTGGAATCATTTCATTGTTCGGTATAATCTTTAATGGTATAATTTTGGGTTTGGTTATAAGCATTGTGAAATCAGAATCTAGTATTCTTCTAATTTCGATTCTTCCTCATGGTATTATTGAATTACCAGTTTTTTTAATAAGTTCATCTATAGGATTAAGTTTAGGTCATCAGGTTCTAAATAAACTTAGACACAAAGCAGAATCAAATTTATTAAAAGATTTAAAAAATTGGCTCATTTTCTATTTAAAATGGTTAGTTCCTCTACTTTTAATCGCAGCTATCATTGAAGCTACAATTTCTATGAGTATAGTAAATTTCTTAAAGTAAATTATTCAAATATTTTCAACATCCTTATCATCTTAATTTAATACGAACAATATTTATTTTTCTTTTGCGTAAACATAGTTATGATGCGCTTAATTGTCACTTCTCAGAAAGATTTAGCTGGTGTTAATATCTATAACTACCTATCAGATCAAAATGATTTTAAAGAGATAAAAGAATTTGAAAAGTGCTCTGTTTTCGCCAAAGATAAATTAAGACTAATCGCAACACAAAAATCCCAGGTAAATGCAGGACATCTTGATTCATATTTTAATGCTGAGTACTATATTTTTGCTTCTCGTCATCGAAGTGCTTCAAATAGACCTGTTCTAACTGTCCACACACCTGGAAATTTTTTAGCATCTGCTGACCTAGGTGGTCAACCTAAAGATTTAGCTTTTTGTAATGCGGTGGCAGTAAAAAAAGCATTACAAGAGCTACTATTTATGAAAAACAAGCTGAAACTAAAATACGATGTTTGCTTGGAAGGGACTCATCATGGTCCAACTGAATTGAGGAGGCCAGTACTCTTTGTTGAAGTGGGGAGTACTAAAGAACAATGGAATGATGATTTAGCAGTAAAGGCAGTTTCAATGGCTGTTTTGGCAGCAGCTGAGAATTCAAATGTAAATCAAATTGGGATTGGAATTGGTGGAAATCATTATGCACCACTGCATACGCGTCTTGTCTTGCAAACTGATATTGCTTTAGGTCATATAATCCCAAGCTACATTATTGATGAACTTACTATTGATATGTTCCATCAGGCTGTTAGCAAGTCAAATGCCACTTTTGGTTTTTTAGATTGGAAAGGTATGAATAAGTCTCAAAGGGAAAAGATAAAAGAATTTGCTTCGTGTATTGACTTACCGTTGAAGAGAGGTAGAGATTTTTTAAAATCAAAGAAATAACATAGATTTTAAACTTATAGGGTAATCATTATTTGATTAAAATATGTTGTTTGTAAATGAAATTGCATCAACAAATTTCGTAACTAGTAAAGTTTCTAGATAATTTAGACTCAATAAAACTATTCTAAAAAACAGTTTAGTTCACATATTCTTAAATACTTATTTTCACTTTATTTATTTTTTTTAGCAAATATTATTGGAATAATCTAAATAAAAATAAATGTTAAGATCGTAGTCTTTTATTAATGAATAAATCTGCTCCAGAAATCATAGAAATCAATTCAGAAAATTGGATTAATTCTAAACCCCTTTCTCTGAAAGAGTTAAAGGGAAAAGTCATCCTATTAGATTTTTGGGCATACTCATGTATTAATTGTTTGCGAACCCTACCATCCCTCAAGGAGATATGGAGGAAATATAAGAAAGAAAATGTGGTGATTATTGGTATTCACACTCCAGAGTTCATGTTTGAAAAAGATATTAAGAATGTAAAAGTAGCAGTTAGTAAACATAAAATTGATTATCCTGTGGCTAATGACCCAGAGGGTATAAATTGGCGCCGATATGGAAACAAATATTGGCCTCGGGTTGCATTGATTAATCCCTTTGGAGAAATAGTTATGGAACACGTTGGGGAAGCAGGTTATGATACTATCGAAGAAAAAATTATCGAATTAATCGATCTCGAAAATAAAAAACAATTTATTAGAATTAATGAGGAGAAGAGGCTTTATGATTCATATACATCGCGTGAAACTTATGCAGGGAGTTTAAGAAATTCAGGCATAGGTTCATCAAAAGTATGCTTTGAATCAAGCTGTGATGTGTATATTGATCCAGGCAAGCACACTCAAGATATTATTTATTTAGATGGGTCGTGGGACCAAAAAAAAGAGTATCTTACGTTTAATGGAGATAAAGGGTATATCTCATTTAGATTTCATGCAAAAGAGGTCAATGTTGTATTGTCTGGAGTAGGGATAGTAGAAATTTTATTGGATAATGTTAGTCTTACCAATAATAATTCTGGCAAGGAAGTAATTTTTCATAATAATAAAAGTTATTTAAAAATAGATGGTCCAGATGTGTTTAATATTGTTAATATGAAACGGTTTGAAACTAAAGATCTTAAAATAATCCCCTTTAAAAATATGGAAATTTATGCATACACATTTGGATAACTGTTATTCAATTGGGAAACATTTTTTAAAATTATTAGATTTTCTATTTTATTTATCCCCTATTTTTCGTTTCTTTATTTAATAAATTTAAGGTTTTTCTAGGTAACAGTACTAATAACAAATCCCACATATTTTGATTGATTTATTCTCAATATGCTCAAATCTTATTTCATTTCTCATACTAAAGAATAATATCGGCATATGACAATGTTTAAATAGATTTACGATAATTTTTCTTATAAGGAGATATTAGGTTGGAAACGGTTATTGGAGCAACTGGTAGTGATTCAGATATGAAGAGTAAAAATAAAACGTATAAACCAGTACCTGATGTAGAAATGGATGACGAACTTGAAAAGATTCTTTCCCAAGTTAGAGCAAAACTAGTTGTGATAGGGGCAGGCGGAGCAGGTTGTAATACTATGAGTAGGTTAAGTGAAGTAGGGATTGAAGGAGCTGAAATATTAGCTGTAAATACAGACGCTCAGGACCTTCTTTACACTCATGCTGATAAAAAAGTACTGATAGGGAGAGAACTTACGAGGGGTTTAGGCGCTGGATCCGTACCACAGATTGGTGAAGAAGCAGCAAAAGAGAGTACGGAGGAACTTAAAAAAGCTGTCGAGGGCGCTGATATGGTTTTTATCACATGTGGGCTTGGAGGAGGCACTGGTACCGGAAGCATACCTGTAATAGCTAATTTAGCTCAACAAAATGGTGCTTTGACTGTTGCAATAGTTACCTACCCTTTTTCAATGGAAGGGAAACGAAGAAGGAGCAATGCTGAAATGGGTCTAGCTAAGCTTAAAAACGAGACTGATACAGTGATTGTAATTCCAAATGATAAACTTTTAGATATAGCACCTACATTGCCTGTTTCTGCAGCTTTCAAAGTAGCTGATGAGATTCTTGTTAGAGCAGTAAAAGGTATTGCAGAATTAATAACCAAGCCTGGATTGATTAATCTCGATTTTGCAGATGTACGCACTGTAATGGAAGGCGGCGGGGTAGCAATGATAGGTTTAGGGGAAAGCGATACTGAAAATAGGGCTCAAGAAGCAATTGACAAGGCAATAAATAGTCCTTTGTTAAGTGTTGATATCACAGGTGCCAAAGGAGCACTAGTTAATGTTGTAGGAGGAACTGACATGACTCTTGCTGAAGCAGAACATGTTGTAGAAGTTGTTTCTCAGGGGTTAGATCCAAAAGCAAACATTATTTGGGGAGCACAGATAGAGAAGGAATTAGAAGGAATAATAAAAGTTTTACTTGTTATCACTGGTGTAAGGTCTAAACAAATTATCGGTAATAGACCTATGGGTCTACAAGAAACTACACCCGATTTAAAAGACGAGCTTGGAATAGACTTCTTGGATTAAAAAAATGATTAATGAAAAATTTAAGGATTTTAATAGAGTAATTAAGCTCTCCAGAAAACCTAAAAGGAATGAGTTCTTGATGATTGCTAAGGTTACTGGGTTAGGAATAATAATAATAGGTATTATAGGTTTTGTAATAAGGATGATGATACAGTTTTTTCAAAGGATATTGTAACTTTATTTTTAAATGTCATTTATTAAGTGATGCATCATGGAAAGCAAAATTTTCGCTGTAAGAACTACAATTGGACAGGAGAAGAACGTGGCCGATATGATTACGGCGAGAACTGACAAGGAAGGATTTGAGATTTATTCAGTTCTAGTACCTTATGAAATAAGAGGATATATTATGATAGAAACTCTCAATAGAACAGAAATAGAAAAATCCCTAAAAGGTGTTTCACATGCGAGGGGGATAGTGGAGGGTGCGGTAGGAATTGAGGAGATTGAGAAGTTCTTTGATCCAAAACCAATGGTAACTAAAGTTGACACAGGCGATATTGTCGAGCTTATTAGCGGTCCGTTCAAAGGTGAAAAGGCCCGGGTTGTTAGGGTTGATTTAAAGAAAGAAGAATTAACAATAGAGTTATTTGAAGCCACTGTTCCTATACCTGTCACTATTCGTGGTGACAGTATAAAAGTTATTAGAAAGGAGGAAAAGGATGAAGGAGAAGATTAGCGTAATGGTGGATGGAGGAGAGGCAAGTGGAGCTCCACCTCTAGGGCCTAGTTTGGGACCATTAGGAGTGAATATAACAAAAGTTGTTGACTCAATAAATGAATTCACAAAAGATTTTAAAGGTATGAAAGTACCTGTTACTGTTATTGTCGATCCCTCTACAAAAGAATTTGATATAGAAGTTGGTACTCCTCCTACAAGTGCATTGATAAAAAAGGAGATTGGTATCGAGAAGGGATCTGGAGAACCTAATACAAATATTGTAGGAGACTTGAGTATGGATAACGCTATTAAGATAGCTAAGATGAAAAGAGGAAGCATGTTAGCCATAAATTTAAAAGGGGCTGTTATGGAAGTTTTAGGTGTGTGTGTTTCCATGGGGATTACAATTGATGGTAAATCTTCTAAGGAAGCTCAACAGGAGATTTTTTCTGGTTCACATGATAAAATATTAAGTGATTAAAATGTACAGCACTAAAGATATATTAAAGGCCCTAAAAGAGGTAAAGAAAAAGGGTAAGAAGAGGAAATTCATTCAAAGTATCGATTTCATTATTAAACTAAACGTAGATACTGAAAAAACGGAAAATAGATTAAATGATGAGTTATTGTTACCAAGTGGAAGGGGGAAGAGCGTTAAAATAGGGGTAATAGCGGAGGGAGAGTTAGCTCATCAAGCAAAAAAACCTGCTGACATTGTAATAACAAAGAAAGAACTAACTGAACTGGCGAAAGATAAAAAAGCCGCTAAAGAACTGGTTAATAGTATTGAATTTTTTATAGCTCAATCAGATATGATGCCGCTAGTGGGGAAGAATTTAGGAACAATCTTAGGCCCTAGAGGTAAAATGCCAAAACCAGTACCTGTAAATATCCAGATTGTGCCAGTAGTAGAGAGATTAAGAAAAACTATCAGAATTAGAACAAGAGAAAATCCTTTTATCCAGGCTGTTGTAGGTACCGAAGATATGGACGACGAAGCATTGATTCAAAATGTTGAAGCGATTATGGAGCATCTTGATCGAAAATTAGAAAAGGGCTTTGACGATATAAATTCCGCTTATCTTAAAACAAGCATGGGCAAATCTGTTAAATTGGGGGCATCGTAATGACAAACGTTTCTAAAGCGAAATTCGAAGAAGTCGATAGAAATGCATCTCTAATTGCAGATTATCCTGTTTTAGGCATAGCTAATATCCATGGAATCCCCGCTAAACAATTACAAAAAATGCGTAACTTATTAAGGGAAAATGTTTTGATAAAGATATCTAAAAAATCTCTCATAAAATACTCTCTTGAAAAAATCTCAAAAGACGAGAAGAGTATTTCAGATTTGGCAAATCATATCAGTGGCCAACCAGCTTTCATATTTTCACGTATTGATCCTTTTAAACTTTATAAGATTCTAGAACAAAATCGAACTACTGCTCCTGCCAAACCTAATAGTATCGCTCCTAAAGATATAACTATAAAAAAAGGAGAGACATCATTCCCTCCTGGACCTCTTTTGGGTGAACTTCAGCAAGTTGGCATCCCAACAACTATCCAGAAGGGTAAAATCGCGATAAAAAAAGATACAGTTGTTGTGAAAGCTGGTGAAGTTATTAGCTCTGAATTATCCATGGCATTGAGTAGACTTGGGATTGAACCTATGGAGCTTGGAATTAAACTATTAGCAGCTTATGAAGATGGAACCATTTATCCAGATAAAAACCTTTTCATTGACGAGGAGAAGATTTTCGCTGATTTTCAGAGGAGTTATAATAATGCATTAAACTTATGTCTTGAATCTGGGTACGTGACTAATTCCATTGTACATTTATCTATCATAAAATGCGTTAACAATGCTATAGCGTTAGCACAAAATGCCATAATATTTGAAAAAGATGTAATGGGTTATTTATTATCTAAGGCGTATTTGCAGATGTTATCTCTCTCTTCTACCCTCACAGATGATTTTATTGATGACGATTTAAAAGTCAAGTTGTCTTTGAAATCGGATGTTAAGAATGATTCTTTGTCGGAATCTGATTTAAGTGTGGATTTAACAAAATCTGAAGAAAAAAAGGATGAAAAATCCGAGGAAAAACCAGAAGATGAGGCGATATCTGGTTTAGGTTCATTATTTGATTGATGGAGGTGAATTGATGGAATATGTTTACGCTGCTATGCTATTGCACGCTGCTGGAAAGAAGGTCAATGTAACTAACGTTACTAAGGTTTTAAAGGCCCCTGGTATAAAAGTTGACGACGCACGGGTGAAAGCTCTCATTGCAGCCCTTGACGGTGTTAAGATAGACGATGCCATTAAGCAGGCGTCAGTTGTACCGACTGTTCAGGCCCAATCAGCCGCTCCTGTAGAAACAGAAGCAGAAGTAGCAGAGGATCCTAAGAAGGAAGAAAAGAAAGAGGAAACAGAAGAAGAAGCTATAGCTGGTCTCGGTGCACTGTTTGGGTAGAGTTTATTGCTATTTAGGCAATATTTTCTTCTAAGCTTTGCACAATTTTCCAATTTTTATTTATCACAAATAAAGATAGGAATAAATATTGTTCATATTAAATTAAGATAGGACACAAAGCAGAATCAAATAAACTAAAAGATCTAAAAATTTGGTAAATCATCATTCAGTTGTTCTTTAGAATATTGTCTCCTGTTATGAAAGGCCAAAGAGCATATACACCAAAAAGGAACATCCCAACCCCAATTAACATAAGTAAAATGAAAACGATTTTCTGTGTTTTAGTATCTATTCCAAAGTCTATGATTATTACACGCAATCCATTTAGTCCATGAAATATTACCAATGTTAGGAGCATGAGATCAAATATCAAAAAAAATGGTGATTGTAGTCGCATTAGTATAGAGTCAAAAGTTGCTTTGTCAGGTAGATTAGAATAATGTAATATCCAGAGGTGAAGAAATAGGTAGAATAAGAGAAGAAGACCCGATACTCGTTGTAATAACCAAGTCCACATACCTAGTTCTTTTCCTCTACTTTTTTTAATCATTAAATTATCACCTAATTAATTTGTTTAATAATAATTTTCTTCTAATTGCAGTTATCCCTTGGGTTGATGGTACATTTTTCGGACAAAAATCAACACATCTGTAAACTGTATCACAAGCCCACACTCCTCTATGAGAGTCTACTTTCTTCAACATTTCTTTTTTATTCTCAAATCTTGAATCCGCTAAGAATCGCCAAGCTTTCGCGAGAGTTGCAGGACCTAAATATTTGTTATCTCGTATAGCAGAAGGACATTTAGAAAAGCAAATGCCACACATGATACAGTTGATGTATGGCTCAATAGCCTTCATTTCTTTTTGACTCATATTATTCTCATTATCTAATCCATTTTTTTTTATAAACCACGGGTCAATGGATTCATATCCATTAAAGAAACTTTTCATGTCTACCACTAGATCTTTAATTATTGCAAAGTTAGGGAGAGGTTCTATTTGAATCTCCATTGAATCTATTTTGTTAATACTTGGAAAGGCAAAGGGGCCATGAATCTTTAGCTCAAAATTCAGTTTTCCTTTTATCAAGTCTCCCACTTGAGTTCTGCAAGCAAGCATTGGGGACCCGTTTATAAGCATGCCACAAGATCCACATACTGCACCCCGACAAGAATATCGAAAGGATAGTGTACCATCGATTTCATCTTTAATTTTGAAAAGGGCGTCTAAGATTGTCATACCTTCTCCCTCTTTTATAGCAAAATTCTCAAATCTTGGTTTACTATCTTTTCCTTTTTCAAACCGATATATTTTGAATTTTACCATCAATATACCCTTTCCTCAGGTTTAAATCTAGTAATTTTAACCCGTTTAAATTTTAGTCTTATATTGTCTTCTGAGAATTGTGCTAAAGTATGATTCAACCATTCATTATCATTTCTTTTTGGATAATCTAAACGGTAATGCGATCCTCTGCTCTCCTTTCTTGCCAAGGCAGATACAACAATTACCTCTGCCAAATCTATCAAGTTACCTAGTTCTAGAGCCAAAGCAAGTTCAGTGTTAAATACACTGCCTTTATCTTGAATACTGATATCTTTGTATCTTTTTTTTATAGTACGTATTTTATTTCTAGCACTTAATAATCCTTTTTTATTCCTAAAAATACCTACTTTTTCTGTCATAAGTTTGCACAATTCTTTTTTAAGAGGAATTATCCTTTCCTTTCCTTCTGCACCAATTAACCGATCTATACGAAGTTTTTCATTTTTATAAATCTCTAATGGCAATTCTTTGAAGTCCATTTCCTTTAAATCCATAGCAACAGCAAATCCAGCACGCCTTCCAAATACTATAGTTTCTAAAAGGGAATTTCCTCCGAGACGATTAGCTCCGTGCACACTTACGCACGCGCATTCTCCTGCCGCGTAAAGGCCTGAAATTGAGGTTCTTCCTTCTATATCTGTTGATATACCACCCATGGAATAATGCTGTCCAGGTTGTACAGGAATAGGTTCAAGAGTAGAGTCAATACCAGCAAAGTGCAAAGCTATTTCATGTATTTGAGGAAGTCTTTCCATTATCTTATCCTTGCCTAAATGCGTTATGTCAAGAGAAACATATTCATTTTCGAATCCTCTGCCCTCATTTATTTCAGTCTCTATTGCCCTTGCTATAATGTCTCTTGGTGCTAATTCCATAAGTTCGGGGGCATAATTCTCCATAAATCGTTTACCTTCATTGTTAAAGAGAATACCACCTTCACCGCGACAAGCTTCAGAAATGAGAATGTTTGACCCATACAGAGTAGTTGGATGAAACTGGACAAATTCCATGTCTTTAAGAGGAATGTTATGACGGTATGCTAAAGCCATTCCATCTCCTGTATTAATTAATGCATTTGTACTATTATTATAAACTCTACCATATCCACCTGTAGCTAAAATCACAGCTTTCGATTTAAATGTAACAAGGTCACCGTTCACTAAATTTATTGCTATTATGCCACTGCAGGTATTTTCATTAATGATTAGAGAAGTTACTATAAATTCCTCATAAAAAACTACGCCCCTCCTTAGTGTTTGTTCATAAAGTGTATGAAGTAGATTGTGACCTGTCCTATCTGATGCATAACAAGTTCGTGGATAGCTAGCGCCTCCAAAAGGACGCTGTGCAATTTTCCCATTTTTTGTTCTTGAAAATAATGTTCCCCATTTTTCCATTTCTTCTATTCTGTCAGGAGCTTCTTTACACAAGACTTCAACTGCATCTTGATCTGCCAAGTAGTCTCCACCCTTAATAGTGTCCTTTGCATGGTTTTCCCAGCTATCATCAACGCTTAAAGAGGCATTTATCCCTCCTTGAGCTGAAATGGAATGTGAACGAAGTGGATGAACCTTAGTAACTACAGCTACATTAGTCGATTTACAAGCCTCTAAAGCTGCTCGAAGTCCGGCCAAACCTGCTCCGATTATAATGGTATCATGGGAAAAAACTTTATTATCCTTCATAATCATGCTCTAGATTTGATAGCAGCTCTTTTAACAGCATTTGCTACCTTCACTGCATTTGATTTCTTTAGTGGTGGTGGTAAGATTCGATCGATTCGTGGTTTTTTTACACATCCTGATAATGCCAAGGCTGCATCCATTTTCATTTTCTGGTTTATCGTCTTGGCTCTTGCATCAAGGGCTCCCCTAAATATCCCTGGAAAGGCTAACATATTGTTAATTTGATTTGGATAATCGCTTCTTCCACTCCCAACTATCGTAGCACCGGATTTAAGTGCCAATTCGGGCATAATTTCAGGTATTGGATTAGCAAGGGCAAACACTATTGGTTTAGCACTCATTGATTGAATCATTGTAGGAGTTAAGAGGCCTCCAGATGACAATCCTATAAAGACGTCAGCTTTTTTAATTGCGTCTTTTAATGTCCCAACTTTAGCACTAAGATTTGTCACTCTTGAAAGTTCTGATTTGTATCTATTCAGGTTGTCACGTCCCTTATATATAATACCTTGAGTGTCACACATGATTATGTTTTTAAAGCATGCTTCTTGTTCATGATAACATAGGAGAAGTTTAGCTGTAGCAATCCCAGCAGCTCCAGCTCCATTTATTATTATCTTTAAGTCTTCAAGTCTCTTTCCAACCACTTTAGAAGCATTAGTCAACGCTGCAAATATAACAATAGCTGTAGCGTGCTGATCATCATGGAATACTGGAATATTAATATCTTGAAGTTCATTCTCTATTTCAAAGCATTTTGGAGCGGCAATATCTTCAATATTAACACCTCCAAAAGATGGTGATATACCCTTGACAATTCTAATAATGTCCTTGGAGTTTTGGGTATTTAAACAAATTGGAATCGCATCAATATCTACAAGCTTTTTAAAAAGTATTGCTTTTCCTTCCATTACAGGTAAAGCAGCTTCCGGCCCAATATTTCCGAGTCCCATTACAGATGAACCATCTGTTACAATAGCAATGGAGTTTCCTTTATTGGTTAAATCATAAACTTTTTCCTTGTCTTTGGATATTTCAGAGCAACTGCTTGCTACCCCGGGTGTATATATTAATGAAAGATCATGCTTATTTCGTACTGATACTCTAGATTCTAAAGAAATCTTCCCTTTTTTTTCCCTATGAAGCCGTAATGATTCCTTGAATATGTTCATAATAATGACTTTTCCGTTTAATTTATTAAATAAGATTTTTTATAAGGAGATAATCTGCTGATCCATTCACAGTAGTTATGTTTTAATATTCGTTATTACTTCATCACTTCCCTAATAGCTTTTACAAGTATTTCTTTTTTAGGAACTCCCACAAACATTGCTTCCCCATTAATCACTATAGTTGGAACTTTCATTATACCATATTTAACTGTTTTTTTCTTTTCATCTAAAGCGTTAACCTCTTTGATTTCAATTGAATTTTTAAATTCTATACCAACTTCTTTAACAAGCCTTTTAGCCTTATCACAATATGGACACGTATTTGTGTAGAATACTTCAATTCTAACACTCGTTTTACCACTTCCATTTTCACTTTGTTGTAAGAGTCAGGATGTATCCCACTTTTTTTCTAGATATTTTTTTTATCTCTTATTTTTTAATTGGTATTCCATTTTCATTCCAGTTCCTAAGTTTGTAATATTCTTGTAGCATCGTGTCATATTCTTTTTTTTCAAGTGATCGTCCATCCAATTTTTCATCATGAAATCTTTTTGGCAAAGCATCATCAACTTTACTAAATCCTTCTCTAATGTTGAATTCTCTTGTTGTTGTGATAATCCTATTTGACATTTCTTTTAGTCCTTCCAAATTATATTCTATACCGGTCAATTTTTTTATTAATTCACATAAATCTTGATTTGAAGTTAATCCCCAATAAAATTTGCATAGAATTATTGAGTCAAAAATAGTCATGATATCTTCATATTCAACGTATTGATTCGTCTTTTCTTTGAGGTCATGGGGACTTTTTCCACTTAGTTCAGCTTTATAATAAACACCTCTTAGATGACATGCTCCCCTAGCACTTGTTCCATATCCAAGTCCCATACCTTTTAAAACCCTTGGATCATATCCTGGAAAGTCAAGTCCCTTAACATGAGCAATAAGATTATTTAAGTTTAGTTTTTCACCGGCGATTTTTATTCCATCTGCTAAAAAATTTCCAATGTCTTTTCGGTAAGTTATGGCTTCTAAGATTTTTGCAGCTCCTTTTTCATCTCCATATTTTAATTTATCTTTTAACAAGTTTCTTTTTGATGCTTCCATTACGAGCGCTACTATGCTCCCTGCACTTATAGTGTCAATTCCAAGTTTGTCACAAACATCGTTAAGATATGCTACATTCTCCAGGTTTTCAATGGCGCATAGGCCACCAAATGCAAAAGCGGTTTCGTATTCTGGGCCTTCAATTTTTATTCCTTTATGAACCCCCTTTTTTACTGTCACTAGTTTTCCACATGAAATAAAACAGTTGTAACAAGAATTTGGTTTAGCTCCCATATCCTCTATAAGATAATCTGCACTTATCTTTTCAACAGAATTCGATTTTCCTTCAGACCAATACTTTGTTGGAAATCCACCTAAATGATTAAGAACTTTTACCATATTTGGAGTTCCATATTTTTTTAAGTTTTCAACGCCTCTATCTTCTTTTCCGCGTTTTCTTAGTGTTCTTGAAAATTCTCTTATACCATCTGCGTCATGAAACTCGGGTTTTTTTTCTCCATGGAATACAATTGCCTTTAAATTTTTAGATCCCATAACAGCACCCATACCACATCTACCAGCGTTACGCCAAATATCATTTGTGATGCAGGCAAACCTAACAAGATTTTCACCTGCAGGTCCTATTGTTAACGCTCTTGCTCTTTTTTCATTTACTTCTTTTAATACACCAATTTCGGATTCGTCTGTGTTTAACCCCATAAATCCAGATGCGTCGTGGAATGTTGCACCATTGTTATTAATAACAAGGTATATGGGCGTAGATGCTTTTTTCCTTATTATAACAGCATCATAACCCGTTCTTTTGAAAGCTGGAGCAAGACTCCCACCAGAATAAGATTCACCATAACCGTTGGTAAGTGGAGATTTTGAAAATACCCCATATCTACTTGAACCAGGTATAGTTCCAGCTGCTATTCCTGGAGAAAAAATTAAAATATTTTCATCTGATAAGGGGTCTATTCCTGGTTTTAACAAATTAAATAAAAAATACGTTGATAAACCCTTTCCACTTAACCAGGTTTTACAGATGTTACTTGAAATTTTCTTTGTACTAACGCTATTATTGTCAAGATTTATATCTAAATAATTTTTATAAAATCCTTTCATTTTGTTTTTACTCTTAGCTTGGCAATTTCATCTTTAACTTCTACTGTAAGATTCATACTATCAAAAACTTCTTTGATAAAAGTTTTTACAAATTTTTTTGATAAATTAGAATTCAAAACCAGTACATATTCATCTTTTCCTATTTTTGAAAGATTATAGAAGTTACACGCTTCTAATCTCTCAAGTACTTCTTCAGCAGTTTTAAAGTTTTTAGAGAATTGTTCACCATGAGATCTCGCTACGCTTTTGTGATTCTTCCAAAACTCAGTCTGATATCTTGATTTCTCGAGTAGCTTAAGAAATAGAATCCAGTGGTTAACATCCAAAATCAAATGCTCTCCCCCCGATAGCATTTCTATGTATGTCTCCACTTTTTTATTTTTTATTTTTTTTAAAATATCTTTATTAGTTGAATAAAACCTTAACGCTTCTCTTAAAATAGCACTTTGTGACATTTGAGAATCATTTTTTAATTTTTTAAAAAGATTCTCAGTTTCCATGTCAAGGGAAATTGTTATTCTAGCAGGATTTTTCAATCTTACCTCTTTAATTATGTTATTTGCATAAATTTTGTGATAACATCTTAAATATCTTTATATATGCGGAATTAGACTTCCTTGTAATAGTATATAAGTTTAACATAAAATTTTGGAGGAAATAACATGGACAATAGATTAATGATCATTGTGACCTTTCTTCTAGCTATAATAAAACCCGTTTTCGCTCAGGAGGCGACTATAGATTCAGGCGATACAGCATGGATCATTGTGGCTACTGCATTAGTTATGTTGATGATACCTGGAGTCGGGTTCTTTTATGGAGGTATGGTCAGGAATAAAAATACCTTGTCAACAATAATGCTAGTTTTCGCAACTTTAGCTTTAATAAGTATACAATGGGTTCTCTGGGGATATAGTTTAGCTTTTGGAAGCGATATCGGCGGATTCATAGGAAACCTTGAATTTTTTGCATTAAATGGTGTTGGGATGGAAGCAAACGGTACTATTCCTAATTCACTTTTCATGATGTTTCAAGGCATGTTTGCTATTATTACAGTAGCATTAATTGTGGGCGGCCTTGTTGAAAGAATTAAATTCAGCGGATGGTTAGTGTTAGCACTGCTTTGGGCTACATTTGTTTATGATCCAATTTGTCATTGGGTTTGGGGTGGAGGCTGGCTCGGAAGCTTAGGAGCCCTCGATTTCGCCGGTGGAACAGTAGTACATATAAATTCAGGTGTATCAGCACTAGCAATTGTATTTGTTTTAGGAGCAAGAAATGGTTTTGGAAAAGATCATATGATCCCTCATAATATACCTATGGCACTGTTAGGTGCTGTTTTATTATGGTTTGGGTGGTTCGGTTTCAATGCTGGTAGTGCACTTGCGGCAGACGGAATTGCTGCTAATGCTTTTGTAACAACCAATACTGCAGCAGCTGCAGCAGCTTTGACATGGATGTTTTTGAGCTGGAAGCACAGGAAACCAAGTGTACTTGGTATTGCAACAGGTGCTGTTGCTGGTTTAGTTGCAATTACTCCCGCTACAGGTTTTGTAACTCCCATGGCTTCAATACCAATCGGTATAGGTGCTGGACTTATCTGTTATTATGCTATACTCTTTAGGGTAGGTAGGAAAATTGACGAGTCTTTAGATGTGTGGGCAGTTCATGGAATTGGAGGTACTTGGGGGGCAATCGCCACCGGGATATTTGCGAGTATAGGTGCAACAGGATTAATTACTGGTAATCCAGGCCAGGTTATTACGCAAATAATTGGTGTTGGAGCAACGTGGGTGTATGCTTTTGTAGTAACTTACATCTTAGCTAAGATAGTAGATGTAACAATTGGATTACGAGTTGAAGAACCAGAAGAATTAGTTGGGTTAGATCTTTCGCAACATGCAGAGAATGCATATCAGTGAGGTATTAAAATGAAAAAAATTGAAGCAATAATAAGGCCTGAGAAACTTGAGGCTGTATCGAAAGCTCTAGAAAAAAATGGAATCCTAGGAATGACCGTTTCAGACGTTAAAGGACGTGGAAGGCAGAAAGGAATTACCTTACAATGGAGAGCTGGTGATTATAGGATAGATTTCATACCTAAAATTAAGTTTGATATTGTGTTAGAAGACTCAAAAGTAAAGGAAGCTATTGAGACGATATGTTCTATAGCTAAAACAGACAATGTTGGCGATGGTAAAATCTTTGTTTATCCTATAGAAGATGTAATTAGAGTACGTACAGGTGAAAGTGGGAAAACTGCTGTTTAGGATTATTAATAGAAAGTTAATAATTCTCAGTTTAGATTTTCTTCCCACAATACCTCCTCCCTTGTACTTAAAATGGACGTTGGTTCTTAGATGAACTAACGTTTTTTTTTTCAATTATTCCCTCTAAGATAATTTTTTTCTATTTTTACAGTTATAAATATAAAAACAGTTAATAACTTCTTTGAAAAAATTTATATATCAAATTAAGGAAAGTCAGTGTATTATTAATAGAGGTAAAAATGTCAATATGCTCAATATGCGATCAGGTGGTAACTACGAGTCAGGCACCAATTGAAAGTTTATTTAGTATTTATTTTTGGGTTGCGTTAATTGCTGGGGGCGGAGTCTTCCTTGGATTTTTATACTTTGTATTTCGATTCAGATATATCCCTGGGAAACAAGAGCCTTTGGATGCTCCTAAAGCTGGTGTTATTCCTCCTTTACGTGGATCTTCAAAAATGGGATGGATTCTCGCGCTGGGTCTTTTTTTGATTTTCATTCCAATTTCAGTGGCAACAAAAGACACTGTAGATTTCATTGAGAAACCCCCTGCTGAAGATTCTTTAATTATTAATGTTGAAGGCTTTCAATATGCATGGAGTTTTACATATCCTAATGGTGTTCAGACTATTTCTACACTTAGAGTTCCAAAAGATAAGGTAATTGTTCTTGAGTCAACTTCAAGAGATGTTTTTCATAATTTGTGGATGCCCCAATTTAAATTAATGGTCGACACTATCCCAGGACAAACAAACGTGGTATGGTTTAAAGCAATTAAAACTGGTAGTTATACAGCCCACTGTAACGAGATATGTGGTGTTGGACATACCTTTATGAAAGCTACCATCATTGTACAAGAACCGGAAGAATTCCAAAAGTGGTATGGAGGAGGTAATTAGACTTGAATATTGTTCGGTGGTTAACTACAACAAATCATAAAGATATTGGTATATTATACATTTTAGCTGCATTCCTTTTGGGGGCAATAGGTGGGCTTTTAGGTATGGTAATGAAGGCTCAAACTACTCTTCCAGAACTTAGCCTCATCTCTGCTAGTTTTTATAATCAATCAGTTAGCGTGCATGGGCTTGTTATGGTTTTATGGTTTGTTTCACCTTTATTCCTTGGATTTGCAAATTACATGATTCCAATGATGATAGGTTGTAGAGATTTAGCTTTTCCCCGTCTTAACGCTATGAGCTTCTGGATGTTCTTATTTGGTGGTTTGGTTGCAGCGTCCGCATTTTTCTTCCCCGGTGGAGCTATAGCAACAGGTTGGACGATTTATGCACCTCTAAACACACCTCAATATAGCGCTGGAAATGCATTTGGAATTGTTTTGGGAGTAGCTGGAGCTGCAATGCTTATTATTGCTATAACTTTGGGTACAATAAACTTTGTAACTACAATTGCCCATATGAGAGCTCCGGGAATGACGCTTCTTAAAATGCCTCTTTTTGTCTGGTTTTTCATTGCCACTCTAGCAATAATGCTCTATGTCTTTCCTGTTCTTGGCGTAGCCGGACTTACTCTACTTAGTGATTGGCTTTTGGGGACCAACTTTTATGCATCACCACATGGTGCTCTATTGTGGGCCCATCTCTTTTGGATATTCGGCCATCCAGAAGTCTATGTTATTCTTTTTCCTGGACTAGGAGTTGTAGCAGAAGTTATCTCAGTATTCTCTCGGAGGCCAATATACGGTAAAAATATAATCATCACTTGTATTATTATTTCCACCATTATGAGTTTAATCGTATGGGGACATCACATGTTTGTTACAGGTGTTTCTGCAGGTTGGAGAATATACATGAGTATTATGACAGAATTGATATCAATACCCTTTGGAATAATTGTCCTTTGCTTTATTGCTACCTTGTGGAAAGGATCGATTAGATTTAAAACCCCTATGATGTTTATTTTAGGAATTATTCCTTTATTCCTCATTGGTGGGGCTACTGGAGTTTTCAATTCCTCAGCAGCTCTCGATTATAGTATCCGAGGTACTTATTGGATTATTGCGCATTTTCATTATGTTTTAGTACCTGCAGTAGCTATGACACTAATTGGTGGGATATATTATTGGTTCCCGAAAATGACTGGCCGAATGTATAGCGAAAAATTAGGTCATACCCATTTCTGGCTTACTTTTATTGGGATGAATCTAACCTATTTCCCATGGTTTTTAATTAGTGAGATGCCTAGGAGAATGGTTACATATAGTGCAACACAAACTACCTGGGCCGAAATGCATTTGTTATCTAGTGTAGGGGCAGTCATCTTACTATTGGGCCAAATAATCTTTGTAATAAATATGATTTCTAGTGGTTTGAAGGGACCTAGAGCCCTCTCTAACCCTTGGGGAGGATATTCTTTGGAGTGGACAGTAAGTTCTCCTCCTCCTGCATCAACATTCTTAAAGAGGCCAATAATCACTGAACAAGGTCGGGTTAAGTATTCTTTTTATCCTACCAGCTGGGCGCACTTGGAAAATGATGGAGGAAGAATTGAATCCAATATTGATGAAACCGATTTCAAGGAGGACTCAGATTGAGCGAATCATCTCACGCGAACCATAATCCTAGTCATATGAGCATTTGGCCTATAGTTATTTCTTTAGGTCTAGCGCTGGTTTTCTGGGGTATTGCAGCATATTTATTAGGTGTAGGATTGCCTTTGCTCATCCTAGCATTGATTATACTTGTAGGTGGAATTTTAGGATATCTAAAAGAAACTATGCAAGGCAACTTCGTAGCTATAGAGGAGCAAAGAGGAGCACAATGGCCTTTTGAATCCCTCAGTAAATTAAAACTTGGTGTATGGGTGTTTCTTGCAGGGGATATAATGTTATTCGGCTTGATGGTTGGTGTCGATATTTATCTCCGACTTGGTGCTGTTTCATGGCCTGATGCTGGGACAGTCTTCAGTATTTCTCATGGAGCTTTGATGACCTATCTTCTTCTAGCAAGTACGCTAACATTTGGTTATGGTGTAATATCAATCCGAAATGGAAGTTCAAAAGGTTTAATAATCGGTCTTGTTCTTACATTAATTTTAGGCGCCGGTTTTCTTGTTATCAAACTCCTAGAATGGGGTGAACTTTTTTCCCATGGATTTAATTTAAGTAGTGGTTTAGCGGCATCCACCTATTTCTTTACTACTGGCCTGCACGGTCTTCACGTACTTATTGGTATAGTAGGTTTAGCATACTTCATCCTTGGATCAATTCTTGGCAATGTCACAAAAGAAAAACATGAAACTCTTATATTATTCGGAGTCTATTGGATATTTGTGGATATCGTCTGGTTATTCATTTTTCCAATAATGTATCTGTGGTGATAATAAATGGCAATGAATATGATATTATATGTTGTAGTTACAACCCTTGTAGCTGTTATATTAGCTGTTCAAATAACAATAGGAAGGGGGAACCTTGTTCTTCTAACCTTATTATCTGTATTTAGTGCAGCCCTTGTTGCATTGTTTAATATGCAATTAAAGGATGAGAATATAGAGCCAGTTGGCATTATTTTACTACCCCCACTAATTCTTGCAATCATATTTGGGGTGGGTATGATAATTAGTTAAAAGGATTGATTTAGTTGAAAGGCCATATACGCCTTATCAAGTTTAAGATAGTTGAATTATTATTGTTTACATCAATGGGCTCTGCTATTTTTTCAACCAAAGGAAATATTGGCACATTTTTAATTATTGTATTAGCTTTAACTATGGGGATTGCATCACTTGGCAAAAAATTTCTTAATCACTATTATGACAAATATATTGATGTAATGTATGTAACAATAAGTAGACTATCCCCTTTGCGTGAGATTAACTTGGATGTTTATTCATAATTAAACTGATGAAAATGAAATTAATCTTTAAATTTATTGTCTTTACTCTTATTATTTTCTTGAGTGTGGGATGTGTTCAAAGTGGATTGACACTTCAAGATGAAGGCGGTATTGAAATTCAGATGGGGGATATAAAACAATTTGAATTTGTAGTTGAAAATGCGGATGGGATTTTAGCGAAGGAATATAATGACATTAAGATAGAATTCGTTGACGACAAATGGCTTGTTCAAACTGTCACAACCAGAATTGATAAAAAAACCCTTAAAAATGGGGATTATGGAATAATTAAAGTTCAATTAGAAGGGGCAAAGGTTGGAACTAATAATAATGCAAAGATTAGGCTTACTTTTTCTTCAGGCGGAAAAGATTTTCAAGTGCCTTTAACGGTGGTTAAAGATCCCAACTCTAATATTACTTTTAAACTAAGTTCCTTGTCACCTCTTGAGCTTTTAGCCTTTAATAATCGATGTGGTCAAGTTTAAACCTAGAAGTATTTGATTTGTTTATTTCTCAGGATTTGGAATATCATATATCAATTTAAATAGAAAGTTCTCTTCTTTCAGAAGGGTGTTAATATCACTTACAAGGAACTTAGGATACCATTTTAATCCAGGATATAGAATCCTCAGATCTCCATTTTTATCTATTACATACACAATAGCAGTATGGTCTATTTCGTAGTCATTGGATTCATCATCCCCACTTTTGTTAACATATATATTATAGTATTCCCAGACTATTTCTAATTCATCTCGGGTTCCGATAAGAAACTGCATGTCTCTAAGATCTTTGGTCTCGATGTATTTGTTTACAGCCTCAATTGTATCTCTTTCTGGGTCTACAGAAATGCCTAAAAAAATAACATTATCATTCTTCGATTTTTCCAACTTCTTAGCAGCATCAACAAATTTACCAGTTATTAAAGGACAGACCGTGGGGCAGCTAGTGTATAGGAAGCTCATTACAATTATTTTGCCTTTGAAATCGCTTAAAGATACTTTCTCACCAAACTGATTATTTAATATGAAATCGGGTGCTGGATTTGGTTGTGGAGTAATGCCACTAAATTTCTCCTGTAAGCAGCCCATACTTAGAAGGAGCCCCATTATTGTAAAAAAAATTTTGATTTCCATTTGTTATTATTGTATTTTAGGGTTATTCTCGATACCTAGATGGACGTGTTCCATCATATTGTTCGATTACTTTTTATTCCATATATTGATAAGCTTTTCTTAAAATAATATCTAACCGCTCTTTTAAAACTATTAGAGAGTAATTGGGAGTCATCCGATAAAGTTAAATTTCTAATTAACATGTCAAAAAATGCTGAAATTGGGGTTAACCTTTTATATTCATTTTAATATTTTTATTATCTAATGTGTAGAGGTATTACTAATCATTGCGAGGAGTATAAGAATAGCACTGTATTTCTTGTTAAAAATGAAAGTGGAAAGTATGAGCATGAATACAATCCATCAAAGAAGTGCTTTGACAATGTTCTTCTCCATGAAGAAGGAATTAAGAAAGCATTGTGTAAGTATCATAAATGGGGCGATTCTAAGTATGGGTATTGTCTCGGAACCGTTGGGAAAAATGGAGAGCAATTCACCTTTGTTCGTGAGGGCTTTGAATATACTCCAGTAGAAGAGTAAATCTATTTTTATGATATCCTGTCTAGAGTATACTCAGAACTACCTTTAATCATAAAATTAGGATATACCATAGAAGAGGCGAGGGCGTGTTGTTTGGAATCCTGATGTTTCCTTCTTTGAAAAGATTTGAAAAATTACTTTAGTTACCATAGTTTTTTTCTCTGTGCCCCCCTTAATCAGTCCAAGTTCTAGGTATATCCCTGTTCGCTGTGCTGTTGTGCCACCCTCTAATTCCTCGGGTAATCGTTTGAAGCGGTTTATGTTAAAGTCTCATTAAAGCATAACCAACTATCGAGCTAATGAAGATTATGACTGCAAATATAATGAATGTTAAGTTCCTCTTCTTAGAGTTCTCAGAATTGTATTTTTCCCTTTTTCTCTTCATAATTATAAATTTTTAAATAATTTTTTATATTAAATTTATCGGCCGTTTTATGGCAGAGTTCTTTTAAAGTATAATATTATATGAAACAATTAAGATATAGTACCTTCTATAACTTTTTATTCTAATGAAAAAAGATTGTATAACTCAGAACAAATCCGTTATTCTAGAGTCTTGTATTTTATGTCTGGCCAGGATTTTCTCTCCCTTAGCTCTAATCTCTGTTTTAATGCTGTCCGTAGGTTGCTTGGGGGATCAACATCAGGATACTGAAATGCCAGTTGTAACGGATATAAATTGGGTCGCAGACTATTATGAAGGACTTAGAATTTCCGAGGGAGAAAATAAACTACTACTTCTTTATTTTGGAGCAGATTGGTGTGGGTTTTGTCAGAAAATGGATGAAGAGGTTCTCAATACTTCAGAGGTCTCTTCAGTTATACACGAAAAATTCATTCCAGTATTCCTCAATGTCGATTTAGATGATAACTCTAAGTTGATTTCCAATTATAGAGTAACTGTTACTCCAACCTTTATAATTACATCAGAACAGGAAGAAATCATTGATATCGTCATAGGATTTAGGGATAGGAAAGATTTCTTAGAGTTCTTAGAAGGTTAATACGATTTAAACATAAGAACCCTGGGTAGATGAAACAATCCGTATTTTATTTTTAATAGATATTTTTAATATTTATTTTAAATTTAAAAAGTTTCAATTGATTAATATTATCCCATAAATCTAACGCTAGAATAAGGGGGGAAACCATTTTTTTTTAAAATTGAAGCCATTATTTAGTTCATTTAACAAAAAATACATAGAAGAATATATAAAAGTGGGGAAAGTTAATTTGGATAAAAGTTATTTAAAATGATGAATATGCTTGATACGGGATTTGGATTGGCTAACAATACTATTCATTTTAGAAACAAGAATGTGAATTAGCATGTCTCAAGAGGATTTGATTAAGAAGAGATTTAAGGAGAAGGCTCAACAAGAGCCTGAGAAACATTATTCAGTCCGGATATTAAATGAGGAAGGATTTACCAGAAGTCAATGTAGTAATTGTAAGAATTATTTTTGGGCTTCTGAGGATGCGGATGTGTGTGGGGAACCTGATTGCCGAGGAGGTTATACTTTTATCGGTGATACCCCTGCAAGGAAAAAGATGGATTTCATTGATACATGGAAGAATTTTTCAAAACTTTTCAAGAAGCTTGGTTACTCTCCTATTCCCCGTTATCCAGTTGTTGCTCGCTGGAGAGATGATGCGGAGTTTGTGCAAGCCTCTATCTACGATTTTCAGCCTTATTGTGTCACTGGCGAGGTAGATCCCCCTGCCAATCCTTTAGTTGTTCCTCAATTTTGCCTTCGGTTCAACGATACTGACAATGTAGGGATTACTGGTAGGCATTATACCGGTTTTGTTATGATTGGTCAACATGCTTTTGAAAGACCCGAGAATTATAAACCAAATGATTATTTAGAGCATATTTACAAATGGCTTGTAAAAGGTATGAGAATTCCTAAAAACGAGCTTCAGTTTCATGAAGATTGTTGGGCTGGAGGGGGGAATATGGGTCCAAGTATGGAATATTTTTCTCGAGGGCTTGAGATAGGTAATCAGGTTTATATGCAGTATGATATTAAAAACGGCAGGCCTAAAGAGTTAGACATTAAAGTTTTGGATATGGGGATGGGACAAGAAAGACCTGCTTGGTTCACATGTGCCACAAAGACTAGTTATGAGGCAGTTTTCCCAACTGTTGTAAAAAAACTCTATCTTTCAACAGGAATTTCTCCGGATGAGGATCTTTTAGAAAAATTTCTCCCATATTCAGGAATACTAAACATCGACGAAAATGACGATCTTGAGAAAACTTGGGCCTTTATAGCTGGAAAACTTGGATTATCTACTATGGCTCTAAAGGATGAAATTCTACCTCTTGGCGCGATATATTCTTTGGGCGACCATACGCGTTCTTTACTACTGGCTCTAAGTGATGGAGCCATACCTTCCAATGTCGGAGGAGGATATAACCTTCGAGCCCTCTTACGAAGGAGTCTTGACTTTGTATTCAAATACGAATGGGATATTTCTTTGGGTGATTTATGCAAATGGCATGCTGATTATTTACGCCCTCAATACCCGGAGCTTAAGGAAAATTTAGATGAAGTAAGAGATATTTTAGATGTTGAGAAGAAAAAATATGCTTCAACTAAGTTAAAATCAAGGAGGACTGTAACTAGACTCCGAGATAAAAAAGTTACATTGGATAAACTCATTGAACTCTATGATTCTAATGGAATTAGCCCTGAAATGCTGGTTGAGGAAGGTCTACCAGTAGACATACCCTCCGATTTTTACACAAAAGTAGCTGAACGACATGAGAAAAAAGAGCAGATAGCTCAGACACGTAAGGAAGTAGATTTAGACCTCACTAATATTGAGAATACGAAGATACTTTATTATGAAGATTATTCTAAGCTGAACTTTGAAGGTGTAGTTTTAAAGGTGCTTAAGGGCAAATATGTTATCCTAAATCAGACTGCATTTTATCCGACAAGTGGTGGTCAATTACATGACATTGGGGATTTAAACGGTTCTGATGTTGAAGACGTGTTCAAGCAGGGAAAAATAATTGTTCATGTTGTAAAAGACCCATCATTTAGAGTTGGAGATCGTGTAAAAGGAAAAATTGATAAGGATCGAAGGAAGCAACTTGCTCAGCATCATACTGCTACCCATATCCTAAATGGCACTGTGAAAAACATTTTAGGAAAACATATATGGCAGGCAGGAGCTGAAAAGACTCTTGATAAAGCGCGATTAGATATTACACATTATGAATCGATTTCCCGTAAAGTATTGAAAGAAATTGAGGACCATGCAAATCATATTATAAATAAGAATTTTACGGTAGAAAGTAAGATATATTCTAGGGATGAAGCCGAATCTAAATTTGGGTTTAGGCTCTATCAGGGGGGTGCCGTCCCTGGAAAAGAACTTAGGGTTGTAAAAATAAAAGATCTTGATATAGAAGCATGTGGTGGTACTCATCTCAATTCCACAGAGGAAGTTCTAGGTCTAAAGTTAATTAGCACTACAAAAATACAGGATGGTGTAGTTAGGCTTGAATATGTTGCGGGGGGTGCTGCTAGAGGTTACGAGGAACGAACCAGAAAAATGTTAAATGATATAGTTGTTCATTTTAAAGATTTTATAGTTCTAGATAAACATTTTGCCTTTAAAATCGAGGTGCCATCCAACTTTAGAGAACTTGAAGATGAAATGTATCAATGTGCTGATGTTTTTTCAATAGCTTCTGACCAGTTAAATATTACATTGCAGAGATTTGTTAATGAAATAATTGTAGAACATGACGAAATTGTCAGGAGGAGAGAGCGATTGGGTTTAAATCCATTAAAACTCAATCTTCCTTTACATCGGATTTCTCTTTTCGAGTTTTCTCAACAAGTATTTCTTACTTGGAAGGATGGTAAGAAAAATTTGAATCAGTTGAGGAAGGAAGATGCAAAAGAGAAAGTAAAGGATTTGGAGAATAAATTTAGCAAGTGTGGGAAATATAGTATCCTTGTAACTGAAATTGAAACAGATAGGGAGGAAACTTTTAGAACATCTAAGAATCTTGTAGGGAATAAGAGGATAGTGATATTGTTTGGTATAGATGGAAGAATTTCCGTAATTGGGAGTAGTGATCCTAAGGCTCCGGTTAACATGAGCTATCTTGTAAAAGAGACATGTAAGATTCTTGGTGGCGGTGGCGGAGGTAATAAGGATTTTGCTCAAGGAGCGGGATTCAATAAAAATAAGTTAGGAGACGCAAAAAAATGGGTAAAGGAGCAAATCGAGGCTAAATTAATCTAATGATAACTCCAAAGGTTTTATAAGGGCGTCCATCAATTGATGTTCTACAAATTAATACATCTTTACAAGTGCAATAGGCTTTTATGATAGTATAATTATCGAAGCTTGATTAATTCATTGGTGAAAATATTATGAAAAAATCTAAGAGTACAAATATTGTGTTGCTAACTCTTATCGAAGAAATGCTGAGTAAATCAAGGGAGTTTGAAGCACGAATTTGGAGAGACCTTGCGGGAAGAATTTCTAAGTCATCTAAACTTCGAGCAGAGATTAATATAGGTAATATCTCAAGATTTACAAAGAAAGATGATATTATTGCTGTTCCTGGAAAAGTATTAGGTGATGGGGATATTAACCATAAGGTTACAGTTGCAGCACTTAATTTTTCAGTGAAGGGAAAACTAAAAATTAAAGCTGCAGGCGGTAAGTGTCTTTCTTTTAAGGAATTGATGAAGGAGAATCCTAAAGGTAGTAATGTTAGAATAATGAGGTAACTATAATGAAGATAATAGATGCTAATAACTTGGTAATTGGTAGACTTGCTACGGTTGCAGTTAAGTACCTTCTTCAAGGTGAAAAAGTAATCGTTGTTAATGTAGAAGAGGGAGTTATATCAGGTTCAAAATCGAGTACATTTGGTAAATATCTTCATAGAAGACAGAGGAAAAGTCTGGTTAATCCTGCAAGACATGGGCCGTTTTTTCCGAGGAGGCCTGAAGGTATAATGAAGAGAGCAATAAGAGGCATGCTACCATATAAAAAATCTAGGGGGAGAAAAGCTTACAAAAATTTGAGAGTTTATATTGGGGTACCTAAAGAATTCGAGGATAAAAGATGCGATACTATTGCAGATGCTAATATATCAAAGCTAAAGGTGCCAAAATATATTAAGTTGAAAGAACTGAGCAAATCACTTGGAGCCACATTTTAGGTGTTAATTATGAAGATAATTCAAACATCAGGGAAAAGGAAGACTGCAATTGCTAGGGCAATGATAACAAAAGGAATTGGTAAAATTAGGATAAATAAAATACCATTAGAAATAATTGAACCTGAGCTATCTAGAATGAAGATAACAGAACCACTCCTCCTTGCTGGTGAACTAGCCGAAAAAGTAGATATAAATGTTAATGTTAAAGGTGGGGGACTTATGGGTCAAGCTGAAGCTGTTAGAACGGCTATAGGTAGAGGTTTAATCGAGTACAGTAAAGACGCTAAGCTTAAAGCTGCATTTTCAGATTATGATAAGACATTGCTTAAGAGTGATCCAAGAAGGAAAGAGACAAAAAAATTCGGTGGTAAAGGGGCAAGGTCTAAGAAGCAGAAATCATATAGGTGAGAAAAATGATTATTCCAGTAAGGTGTTTCAGTTGTGGAGTAGTTATAGCTGATAAATACGGTGAGTTTAAGGAAAGAGTAGTTAAAGAAAACCCACAAAAAGTTTTGGATTCACTTGGAATTCATCGTTATTGTTGTAGGAGAATGCTCCTCAGTCAAGTAGATGTAATTGATGAAATAATAAAATTCGATGAACAGGGGCCGTAGGGTAGCCTGGTCCATCCTCCCAGCTCGGGGTATGATTATACGAAAAGCTGGTAACCTGAGTTCAAATCTCGGCGGCCCCATTTCCTAGTATAATAAAATAAGGGTGTTAAAAATGATACAAAAAGAAGAACTTACAAGATTTGAAAGAGCAAGAATAATTGGTGCTAGATGTTTGCAACTTGCGATGGGTGCTCCATCATTATTAATTGACCGTAACGAAATGTTTGATCCAATACTAATTTCTATTGAGGAGCTCGATCAAGGTTTAATACCTCTTACGGTAAAACGTAGTATGCCTTTTAAGAAGGATACTAAGGAATAAGATGGCCTCGTCTATTATCAAAAGTATCAAGGCTAGAAAGGTTGTAGATAGCCGAGGTAATTGGACTATTGAAACTGATGTAATTACTTCTAATGGCCACGGTAGATGCACTGCGCCTAGTGGAGCAAGTACTGGGAAATTTGAGGTGCATTCATATCCAAATGGAAATGTTGACCAAGCTATAACTAAGTTTGAGAATGAATTAGCACCAGTTCTTATCGGTATGGATGTTGATAACCAAGAGTTAATAGATCAAACTTTGAAAGATATCGATGGAACATCTAATTTTTCAAATATCGGGGGGAATACTTCAGTAGTCATTTCTT
>CAYZUE010000002.1:0-53851 GCA_964481825.1 Candidatus Hydrothermarchaeota archaeon
GAGCATTTACAATTGTTACCTGTTGATTCGCAATTTCGACTATAAACGAATTATCTTGAACATCTTTAACCTCATAACCCATTATAACCATTTTTTTATCCGCATATGCTGATGGTTCAGAAATTGCGTCACTAAGAGGTGGATATTTTCGATGTTTATCATATTCAAGAGAGTTATATATGCCAAACATAATTAAGATTAAAAAGAAAAATACTCCTATTAAAAATCGATTCATTACCTTAAGCCTTTTTTTATACTATTGATAATGTAAGATTTATCTTCATGTGTTAATGAGGGAGAATTACTTATGTAAAAGCCATTTTCAAATGATTTTAAGGAGTTTTTGAATCTTGTTGCAGTATAACCCATCCTTCTATATGGTTGCTGATCTGGGATTAAACAGAAAAAAGGACGAGTTTCAATACCTGATTTTCCTAAAAATTGTACCATTTTATTTCTAAGTTTGGGATCTCTCATTTGAATGTAGTAGGAAAAATAAACATTATGTGCATAGTCTAGTTCCAATGGGAGGGATTCTATTTCAGCATAGCCCTCCAATTCGTTGTTCAACTCGATAATATTCTTCCTCCTTTTAACAATCAAACGATCAATTTTAGATAGTTGTATAAGTCCAATACTTGCCTGCAAATCGGTCATCTTATAATTGTAACCCAGTCGTGGGTAGCAAAAATTTAATTTATCATCTTCACCAAGATTCCGAATTGATCTTAATTCCTTGTCAAGATCTGAGTCTTTTGTTACAATCATCCCTCCTTCACCAGTTGTTATTATTTTATTAGCATAAAGGCTAAAACAGGATATATGACCTATTGATCCTGCCCTCTTACCTTTGTACATTGCACCCATTGCTTGAGCTGCATCCTCAATAACTTTTAAATCGTATTTTTCAGCAAGTTCCATTAAAGGATCCATATCTACTGGGTGTCCAAACAAATGAACTACTAATATTGCTTTTGTTTTATTTGTTATTTTAGATTTGATTAAATCAACGTCTATATTAAACGTTCTTTTATCAGTATCGATGAAGATGGGTAAAGCACCTTGTAAAAGAATTGGATTAGATGACGCAATACAAGATAGGGGAGTTGTTATTACATTATCTCCTTTAGAAACCCCACACACAGCTAAAGCAGCATGAAGGGCACTTGTTCCAGAGCTTGTAGCGATGCCATACTTCGCCATACAAAACTTTGAAAATTTGTTCTCAAATTTTAAAACGTTTTCTCCCTGTGTAATCCACCCACTCTTTAAAACCTCAGTTACTGCTTCAATTTCATCATTGCCTATATCTGGTTTAGCAACGGGTATTTGCCACTTCAACTTAATGCCTCTCTTATTACTTGTACGATTCTATCAACATCCTTATTTTTCAAAACTGTTGAAGAAGGTAAGTTAATTCCCACCTTTGAGAGCCTCTCAGCAACATGGAATTTTTCATTATTTTTATAAGGTGGAAGGTAGTGCATCGGATAAAAAAAAGGTCTAGTATCAATTTCTTTTTTTTCTAAAACCTTAGCTAGATTATCACGTTCTTTTAAAAGTATGGAGTACATCCAATATACGCATTTAGCCCATGACATCTCAGGATGGATATCTATTAAATCTCCACCTATAAGATCATTCAATCCCTTACTGTATCGATTTGCAATTTTTCTTTTCCTTTCTATAAAGCCATCAATCTTTTTTAATTGGGCCACGCCTATTGCTGCTTGAAGATTAGTCATCCGATAATTAAAGCCTATTGTGGAATGCCAATAAGTATTATCATCTGACATTGCATGGTCACGGAGAAGCCTCATTCGATCAGCCAATTCTTCATCATTTGTAACGCACATACCACCCTCACCTGTCGTAATTAATTTATTTCCATAAAAAGAAAAACATCCGACAGTTCCTAAACTCCCAGTTTTTCTTCCCTTATACTCTGCACCATGAGCCTCAGCAGCATCCTCGATTACATATAATCCATAATCATCGGCTAGGTCTGTTATAGTGTCCATATGACATGGATGCCCATAGAGATGCACTGGGATAATTGCACGAGTTTTATTACTTATTTTTTCCTTGATCTTCTCAGGATCCATACACCAATAATCAGGATGCGAATCCACAAAAATAGGCTTAGCATTACAGTAGGAAACTGCATTTGCAGTTGCAATAAAGGTTAATGAAGGAATAATGACCTCATCACCTTTTCCAATACCCATTGATTTCAAAACAAGATGTAATGCAACGGTCCCGTTAGAAACAGCCACCCCTTGTTTAACCTCACAATATTTCGAAAATTCTCTCTCAAATTTTGATATGTAACGCCCTTTGGACGAAATCCAGCTTGACTTAACTACCTCTATAATGTTTTCTAATTCTTCACTACCAAGATCTGGCTCTGCAATAGGTATCATCTTTGCTTCTTCCAATTAACATATTTTTCAAGACCTTCATCCAAGTTTATATTAGGTTTCCAATGTAGCTCTTTATTTGCCTTTTTAATGTCAGCCTGGGTATGTTCTGTATCACCCTTAATTGCAGGGAAATATTCTAATTTAGATTCACTTCTCGTTAACCTGATAATCTTATTGGCTAGTTCTTTAACACTAACCCTTGATCCTTCTCCAATGTTATACGCACCATCCCCCCTCTTAATTGCTTCAATAGTTGCACGTGCTATATCAGAAATATGGGTGAATCCTCTTGTACGAGTCCCATCACCGTAAATTGGGATAATTTCATTATTCATGGCTTTCTCAGTGAAAATAGAAATAGCTAAATCTGGACGGATCCCTGGACCATATACTGTGAAATATCTTAAAGAGACAATGTCTAAACCATATAGTTCTGAGAAAATATTACAATACTGTTCAGCAGCAAGCTTAGAAGCTCCATAAGGGGACAACGGCTCTTTAGGGTGATTTTCATCAAAAGGAAGATATTTCACCTTTCCATAAATTGAAGAAGATGAAGCATTAATAATCTTTTTTACACTTGAATCCACAGATGCTTGCAGGACAGACAGAGTGCCAACAATATTTACCATTGTTGATTTCAATGGGTCAGATACACTTGCTCGAACCCCTGGTTGAGCAGCCTCATGGATAATACACTCTACATTGTGGTCTGAAATTATTTTATCTAATATCTGTTGATTTTGAACATCACCCTCAATAAGATAAAAATCATTATTATCTAAAAAAGGGGTAATATTCCCCCGTTTAATCTTTACATCATAATATTGATCAAAGTTGTCTAGACATATTACATGATTATTACTACGCAGTAAAGAATCAACAACATGCGATCCAATAAACCCTGCACCCCCTGTAACTAATACCTTCATAATTGTGATTATTGGACTTTTATATTAATAAATACCTTTGTAATTAACTTTGATAGTAGAAACGAAATTAAGATCAATTAAAAAAACAACTTTTCTAGATTCTTCTTTTTTTAAATATTCATTGAATTAGCAAGATTTAATTCTAGCTCAGTATTTAAATAATTGCAAATTATTTCAAAACAGAGTTTTTAATTCATCTTCGGAAATTTTTGCTTTAACTAACTCGTCTGTACCTTTTTTCTTTATTGAATTTATAGTCTCTTTTACTTCCCAAGGGAATATAACCCATGCATTAATTTCCTCTACGTAAAAATCTGGAGTAAACTTAGATTGAGGCTTTTTAATTAATGTAACAACGGATATTTGATCGGGATTCATTTTTTCAAGATGCTTGAGAACAGCGATTAGACTTTCGCCAGTGTCGGAAATATCATCAACAAGTAAAATACGTTTACCATGAAGATCTAAGTCAGTTAGAGACGTGATTAGTGGTCTGTTAATACGTTTTCCTATATCACTGTAGAACTTTACTCGAATTGTATAGAGCTCATTATTATCAAGATAGTCTGAGAGTAGTCTACCCGGAACTAAACCTCCTCGTGATAAAGATAATATGATATCAAAAGTAAGTTTTTGATCTTTTATACCTTTGGCAAGTTTCATACACTGTTGATCTATATTTTCCCAGGATAAACGTATATATTTCATGTTTTACAAAAGACCTGTTAATGTGGTAACAATCTTAGCGATAAATACCTTAATTTTGGAAAAAAAATCATAAGTTTCCGTCTGAATCTCATTATTTATGAAAGCATCTATAAATTTATTCATAGGGTCTGATGATGCTAGGATATTTTCAATCTGCTTCTCATCTATCGTAAGTTTGATTGTTGGATCATCCACCCCCCCATTTATCAGTTCTATTGCATCTCCTTCATTGATTATAACACCAATTACTTCTCCATTAACCTGGATATTCACTCTTTCGCTACCAAAGAGAGTTTTAAGATGGCTTGGAATTTCTTTAAAATTAGCACCATATGATTCTTTCAAGTCTTCTAATTGATGAAAAATATCTTGTTCATTTGCAAATACAGGTGATGGAAAGATAAGCAATAATAGTAACCCTATATATTTAATCAAAAAAATCACCTAAACAGTCTTTTATTTCAACAAATATAAAAATATTGGGTTGATAAAAACCCCAATTTTCCTAATATTAAAATAACATTGTAATAAATCCTAACTAACCTCAATACTAAAATAAAATAGATTAGTTAGTAAAATCTCAGTTTTCTATGATTTTTTCCTTCTCTTCGAGAAATTATTCGTCAATTTGAGTATTCCCTTATCTTTAAATCTTACTAATCTCTCAAGCTTACTGTAGTTATCGTTTGAAGATGATTGTAAAGGGGCTTTCCTGTTACTCTGATGTTTTTTTACAGCCCTCATCCTTGCATTTACATAATCGCAAAAATCTTGGATGTATTCTTTATGACAATCATCAAATTCAGTTTCATCCCCAGGTATATCTACCTTAATCACACGTCCATGCCATCTCTTTTTTTTATATTCGATACAAGTGATATAATCATAAATGAATTCCTTAATCTCCTTAAACTTCCATTTTGAAAAGCCAGTCGGGGCTCTATGTATGAAAAGAATCCTTTTATGTGTCCCTATCAAAGGTCCGTTAAGTGTTGGCATTATTTTTTCAACTTTTTCATCGAGATCGAGAGTTTTTGTCAATTCAACAAGGAGGTCATCCCCCATCATAGACTCGTAATCGTCCTCCTTATTGTTCCAAGCTTTTAAGACCTGTGATTTGACCTCTTCCCTCTCTAGCATGTTTTTCTTCTTCGATTTTTTCTTGCCTTTTAAAGATTTTTTAACTGCTGCTGTTTTTTTACTTTCAACCTTCTTTTTTTTTAAATTATTTCTAAGAGCCTTAACAGTTTCTCTTGCCTTCCATCTAGGGTTAAGCTTCCTCTTTGCCATCTTTCCCTTCTTTAATTCTTCTCGAGCACCGCTAACAAACTCCCGTATCATTTTTAAAGCCATCTAATATCACCTTGGTCGAAACCCACCCGACCATTCTATCAATTATACCATTATACTAACCATATGCGATATTCTAATTTATAAGATTAATTAGAAAGTAGAGAACTAAAAACTAATGTGTCTTTATAAACAGTAATATCTTTTCATTCAAATTTGTAAAAATTTGTTAAAGTAAACAACGAAAAAGATAAAAGTTTTACGAATTAAATAAAAACCTATGAAACCACTTATCGTTGCAAGTACTAGGCCAGAAATTATTAAACTTTCTCCTATAATGAGATCCCTAGATCAAAAGAGCATTGAATATATTTTTGCAACAACTGGGCAACACTATGATGATGCATTATTCAATATTTTTATAATGGAATTAGGACTCAGTGAACCAGATTATAATATTTTGGTAGGATCCGGTTCACAAGCCTACCAAACCTATAAAGCGATGATTGAACTCGAAAATATAATGATAAAAGAGAATCCTACTGTTATAATTGTTGAAGGTGATACCAATTCGGTTTTAAGTAGTGCCTTAGTTGGAGTTAAACTTCAAATTCCAATAGCCCATGTGGAAGCTGGATTGCGAAGTTATGATAAGAATATGCCAGAAGAGATAAATCGAATAGTAGTAGATCATTGTTCTGAAATACTTTTCGCCCCAACAGAGCAAGCAGGGCTTAATTTAATACATGAGGGAATAGAACCAAATAAGATATTTATTACTGGAAATACAATTGTAGATTCTACTTTTCAGAATGTAAAACTTGGAAAGGACACGGCTAAAGATCTATACAAGGGGGATTACCTAGTACTTACGCTACATAGAGCCGAAAACGTTGACAATGATGAACGCCTTAAAGGATTAATTGAAGCTATAGATTCATTGGGGGAAAAAATTATTTTCCCAGCACATCCCCGTACTGTTAAACGGATTAAAAGCATCGGTATTAATCAATTAAAGAACATCGATATAATAAAACCCCTTGGATACATAGATTTTCTCAACTTGCTGAAAAACGCCCGAGCTGCTCTTACCGATTCAGGGGGTATACAAGAGGAAACTTCGATTTTGAATGTGCCCTGCTTCACCCTACGTAGTACTACTGAACGCCCTGAAAGTGTTGAAGCAGGAGGAAATATTCTAGTCGGGGTAGATAAAGATGATTTAATCAAGAGAATATCGACTACATTGAAAGATAAAAAACGTTTAAATAAAATGATTAAAGCAGACAATCCATTTGGTGATGGCAGAAGTGGGGAAAGAATTGTTGAAATTTTACACGACATAGATAATCGAGGTAATCTAAAAATTAAAACCCCTAATTTCACAACCGGGATTTGGAAGCGTAAAATAATTGAGGTTGATATTACCCTTGAAGGTAAAATGGTAGAAGAATTAGATTTTGAAGTTATACGGATATTGGATGGAAATGATGAAAAGTTTCCAAAAAAGGATTTAAAGTTAAAAATGGGGCAGATTGTTGAGATAATAGAAAAACCCTAGAAAGAAAAGAAATTCAATAAATACGCCCTTTATTTACTTTTTATTACAGATTTGTTATCCTACTTATTCAAGGGGAGAAAGATGTTAATTCGAGACCAAGTGTCTAACCTTTTTAAGTTTTAAAACTACAACTACAAAATTGAATTGCAGATTACAAAATTAAGATTTATTATTGTGCACAATACCTACCCCACTACATAAAACACACGCGCCCTTAAATTTAAATAAACCTTTGATTTCCGATTCTCCTGACAAGCCAGTTCCCTGGCATTTATTACAACTGGATAAAGGTATTATTTCATCATTTTCTACTCTTTCAAAAGAAATATTCACTTTCCCTTCCCCCCCACAAACATCGCAAGGATCAAGAGTATCCTCGTCACGATTGAGATGAACTCCGGCTATAATCCCGGTTCCTTCACATTTGCCACAATTTACTAACACATGATTATCATCAATTACCTTATAATCACAACATTGATTCTCGTCATTCAAATATTTAGCCCCCAGGTATTATAACTTAGATAATCTTAAGAAATTTCTGATACCATAAATAAAAAAAAACATCTTTAATTGTAAATCACCCAATTTTTCCTTCAGATACCCTCCATAATTGGCTTAATTAACATCCTCTAAGTTGATAACTTGAGATAATTCCTACACCTTTACATAAAACACATGAGCCTGAAAATATGGAATCATCCTTTTTTTCAACTTCACTGCTCGGTCCTTCTCCAAATCCGCCACATTTATTACATTTAAATAGTTGAATAGCGACATCTTTTTCAATAAAAGGCACCTCTAGTTTCGCCTCCCCTTCACCATTACATGCATCACATGGTTTTTTTATTATTTTATTTTCTTGAGAAATATTGATTCCATTAATACTTCCTGTGCTGCCACATTTACCACAATTTACTAACACATGATTATCATCAATTACCTCATAATTTATGACAGGACGCCCCTTATCATCAAGCTCCTCGTAATTAGGGTCTTCTTTTTTCACTTTACTATCACTAATTTAATAATCTATGTTCATATTAATATATTTTAGTTAACTATCCTACTACATTTTAGAGAGTAATTCATAATTCAAGAATTTGTCCAAATATCCGAGCATGCGCTTATTTTTTAAGAGTTCTTTTATAAATTTAGATGGCCTATCTGTATCTTGATATCTAATCATTAATTTGTCTATTTCCTCCTCTATTGCGAGATCAAAGATCTCTTCAATATCATCGTCACTAAGAGAATCAAATAATTGCCGTATAACTTCATGTATCTTCAAATCAAACCCAATCCCGGCCATCCATTTATCTGAATAATGTTTATTAAAAAAACTCTCGGAATAGTCTTCTTCTTCAAGTGCTTTTACACAGGCTTTACCTGCAATTTTTGCGGAGATCCCCCCAGTAATAACTCCCCCTCCAGTACTTGCCTTAACATGCCCCGCAGCATCGCCAACGATAATCGTTCTATTAGAAACAGAATTATCAACAGTCTCAACTGGAAATGACCCCATATTGATCTCTAAAATACTGCTACTATCGATTTTTTTAGATGCTATAGGGTGATTCATCATAAAATGGTTTAAATATTCTCTAAGTTTCTTTTTAGGTCTTCTAACTCCAACACCAACTTCGTATGTATCTTCTTTAGGAAGAATCCATGCAAAAAAATTGGGAGCATAACTTTGCCCAAAATACAATTCTGCTATCTCTCTTTCAACGTCGGCATGTTTCACTTCTATTTGGATAGCCGACACAATTTTATTTGGAGTTTTAAGATTGAATTGTCTTGCAGTTTTTGAACGAACCCCATCAGCTCCAATTAAAATTTTAGATTGATGAATTTCATTTCCATTAATCCCATTAGTTTTGACTTTAACGTTCTGATTTATGGAAATTCCTTCAACTGTGGTTTTCAATTTAAAATGTGTTCCTACTCTTGCAGCCCCTCTTGCTAGAAATTTGTCAAAAGACTTTTTCTCTACCACGTGAGCACGTTCTACATTAGAGTAAGCTCCAAATTCTTTCCCCTGGGGAGAGTAAAAGCGTCCTCCTTTGATAGTATTTGAGATAATCCGTTTATCAAGTGACAACCCTAATGTTTTGAGACCCGATACACTATACAAACCAGAACATTGGACTGGATAACCAATTTCTGGATGCTCCTCAATTACACAAACTTTGTGCCCTGCTCCAGCTATTTCTTGAGCGGTAATAAGACCTATAGGACCCCCTCCAACTATTATCACATCATATTTCATTGTGTTAAGTAGTTAAATAAAAGTATATAAAAATTGTATACTTTAATAATAGGGATAACATACCGATTTGTTAGTTGAAAATCGTGGATATTAGACAGAACAACGTTGTTCAAGTGCAATTACTATTGGTTCTGGAATCAGATTGATCTCCGGGTATGCGATAAATTATTTATACTTAAAAAAAAAGGTCTTTTTATGGACCCTTTAGAAGTCACACGTCTAATTATAGGATTAACAATGATACTATTTTTGCCAGGTCTCACCTTGACTATGGCAGTGTGGCCTAAATCAAAAAACGATGTGTATTTAAAGGTGATTGAAAAGTTAAAAAAACATCGAATCAAAAAAATATCGTTGATTGGAAACAAGGATGAACTGAAAGACCTAATTTTATTAATGGAAGATAATCGGATGACTACCGAAGTCAATCCTAAAGGAAATGATAAAAAAGAAGCATGTTTAGTCATTGGGGGCTTGAAAGAGAATCATCATATTCCACGGGCTGACTTTATTATGTCTACAGAAGAAGAGATAAAAGATTCGATTAAAGTAGAAGATACAATAGATGGAACAGAACGAGTAGCTTTAAGTTTTGGCCTGAGTGTTGGATTAGTAGCTATCTTAGGGTTGTTACTGGACAAAACATCCTTTGGAATAAAATTGTCCAACGTGTTAATCTCTGTAGTAATTTTAATACTATCATTCTCTTTAATATTTTACTTTAGACGGAAGAATTTTGGGATATTTAAACTATGGAGTAATTCTAATTAAAATGGATTATAAGCAGATTATATTGGTTAGAACAGATATTAAGATGAGCTGTGGTAAAATCTGTGCACAGGTGGCTCATGCTTCCCTAGGAGCATCAGAGAAAGCACGAAAAGAAAAATCAAGATGGTATATTGCTTGGAAAATGGAAGGACAAAAAAAGGTTGTATTAGAAACATCTGGCGAAGATGAAATGTTTGATTTCTGTAAACATGCAAAAAAAGGGGGAATATCATCTTATCTAGTTAATGATGCAGGGCTTACAGAACTTTCTCCAGGGACTTTAACAACTTTAGGTATTGGCCCAGCACCTAACGAACTTATTGACAAGATAACTGGAGATTTGAAGCTTTTTCGCTGAAAATGAAAACCCTATACAAACTTGAGAAAAAAATAGGAGTTGAATATTTTGCAACCTCAACACCACCTATATATGGAAAGCTTAGATTAAAGATAGATGATTTTTCTGTTGATGAAATAGGCCTTGCATATCCAAAGAAAACTCTAGGGGGAGATTATACTCACTTCACCATGGAGAAATTCAATTTGGATACAATATTTGCTATAAGAGCCATAAGTAAGACCTTGAGAATATCATCTAAACGACTAGGATACGCTGGAAACAAGGACAGGAGGGCTATAACTAAGCAGAGGGTATCTTGTTGGAAGGTAGATGTTGATAAACTAAAAATGGTTCATATCCCTAAAATTACTCTTTCGAACTTTACACAATATAGTGAAAAGATTTCTATAGGAGACTTGGAGGGTAACAAATTTAGAATCATAGCTAGGGATATTTCCATGAATTTAAATGAGCTTGAAAAAATGATGAAAGAAACCCTAGATGAATTATCACAAACGGGGATTCCAAATTATTTTGGTTATCAGAGATTTGGAATTATAAGACCTAACAATCACCTAGTAGGTATGAAATTAATTAAGGGGGACATAGAGGGAGCAATTAATGAATATCTGTGCAAACCTTCACCATTAGAAAAAGATGATGCAATCTATGCACGGCAATATTTAGAAGATTCCTTAGACTATAAAGGTGCCTTGAAAAGGTTCCCGCTGAGATTAAATTATGAGAGGTCTGTGATTCATCACCTTCACAATTCACCAAAAGACTTTGCAGGTGCATTAAGACAACTCCCTCGAAAGCTTTCCATGATTTTTGTTCATAGTTACCAGAGTTATCTCTTTAATAAGATACTTAGTTATATGTTAAAAGAAGGGGGAGATATTAAATCGATAAAAATCCCCTTACTTGGATATCAAAGTTCATTGAAAGATAGAAAAACTAGCGTTATAGTAAATGATATCTTAGATAAAGAAAACATAAGCCTAAAGAATTTCTGGATAAAAAGTATGCCAGAATTGAGTTGCAAAGGTGTCTATCGGGCTGCTTCTGTCACAACTGATGTAAAATTAAAAACTTGTAAGGATGATTTAAATCCTGGAAAGTTTGGATTTATTTCTGAATTTATTCTACCTAAGGGTTGCTATGCAACTGTGGTAATGAGAGAATTTCTTAAGACTGATCCATTAAATTATTAATCTCCTGATCTAGCACATTCATTGGATTTTCCAATGTTTTCTGAAGTTTTAAGGCATCTAACCGAATCTTGTCTTTTCTTTCAATGATTTCATCTATATGAGAAGAAATCTCTTCAATATTAGTAGCATGGACCATTAATTTTTTCTTAATTAAAAACTTGTCTACTCCTAAAACATCTTGAGGATAATATGATAATGTTGGAGTGCCTAATAGAGCACTTTCCCTATTCATTGTACCCCCACCACCGATGAAGGCACTCGCATGGAATATTAAATTGAGAGAATCTCTTGTATTAGGTATTGAAGCGTTGTCATAATTTAAATGACCTCTTGGTAGAATTAATACTTTAAATTTAGATGCTAGTGAATTAATAACTTTCTGAGTACTCTCAACTCCTGTGAAATAGGATGCTAAATGAGGCTCTGGCCTTAGTAGGATATATTGCTCCTTTATGATTCGTTCACCAGGAACAAAATCCTCTATATGAACTAGTTCACACAACCCATTAAATGTAAGTATTTGGTCTTTATTAGCCCCCTGTTGACGAAGCTTCCTAGTATCTAGGGCAGAAGGCACCAATACTCTTGAACAGAGGGGCAAGGTTAATCTATTCTGGTGTATTGCATGTTCATTGTCAACGATCTGAATACATGGTAGTTGAAGCCCAAAAGCTACTCGGGGAAGCTCTACTGATTGTTTAGACATGCAGACATCAATTTGTTGTTCGGAAATTGTCTTTGTGAGTTCCAAAACTCTCAGGGCACTTTGTGCTAATTTGTTTTTTTTGTCTTGTCCTCCATGTTTTCCCACTAGATTAAAATAAATTTTCCTATCCTCTAAGAATTTTGTAATTTCCCCTTGTTTACGGACAGTTACAAATGTCTTATTGTTTTTTATAAAATTCTTAAAAAAAAGTACATGAGGATGATTTGTAATATCGATCCAAATCATATTGAAGCCCCTGAAACAATTGCGATTAACACGAAAAATCCCTCGATTGACCAGATACAATAAACAAGATCTTTTTCCCCCATAGGTTTAATTCTAAGCAAAAATCTAGGTAATGATAAGTTTCCACCTGTGGGCGAATAAAGCTTTCCATTTTTTATAATTGTTGGAGATTGAGATTGTCGAGACATTATCCCTGCAGATAAGAATTTGAATGATGCATCTAAAATATAAGGAAAAAATATTATTGTTCCTAAGAAAAAAAACCCACCGTTTAAGATTGATATAAAAAGTGATGATCCAATTATTAGAGTACCTACATCACCTGGGAAAATTCGTGCAGGGAACTTGTTGAAATGTAGAAATGCAATGAGTGATCCGAAAACAATTGATGAAATAATGAGACTTGCTTCAGCTTTGTTCATATATGCAATGATGGATACCCCAAATGAAGCTATAGCACCCATGCCTATTTCAAGACCGTTGAAACCTGCAAGCATGTTTGTGAAATTACATGTAATCATGAAAAGAATTGGTAATACCAGTAGTAATAGGAGACCATTATTATCAAAGGGCCATAGATACAGAGGATACAGTAGTCCAACCAGAGAGAAGCTAACAACTTTCTGGATAGGGGATAATGTTATAAAATGATCTAGGATACCCAGCAATCCAATCACAATAGCAACAATTAGCGTGAAAATTAGAATGTGTTCATTAATGGTTAAGTACGAGAGAATTAGAGAGATAGTTATGCCGAGAAGTATTGACAATCCTCCCATCTCCGGTATCAATGGATTACCTTCTTTGTGTAAATCTTGCCCTCTAATATTTCTTTTATTCAAATATTTTAACAGAAAAGGAGTTGATAATAAAGTTGATAAAAAAGAGATGAATGAAAAAATGACGAAAAACATAATGATTAACTGCTCTTCAAGATACAAAAACCTTACTCCAGCTCAAATAGATACGCATGATCATTACTACTACCAATTAAAAGGAATCTCCCATTCTTAGAAAAAACAACTCGGTTAACATTGTCAGCAACAAAGTATTTCCAAAGTAAATTGCCTTGAATATCGAAAATATACACGTTTTTATCCCAGGACCCAACAGCAACCAAATCATTTTTAGGGGAAATTGCAACCCCGTAATTTGAAAATTCTGTTTCTCTCTTCCACTTTAGATTCCCATCATTAAATAGATAGATATTACTGTCTTCAGTACTGGCTGCGATCAAGTTTCCATTTCTATTGGCAGATACACCATAAACATAATCCCGAGGACCAAGCTTCTCCTTCCATAAAACTTCCCCCCCCATACTTAATTCATAGATGATGCCATTATCATCCCCTACGATTAGTGTATTATTTGCAAATGCCACGTCCCAAGCACCCCATGCACTCTTTTCAAGAAGGTAAGTCCAGATTACTTCATTTTCATTTAACAGGAATATTTCTCCAGTATTAGATGCAATGGCAATAAGGTTATCATCGGTAATATCTACTCCCCTCGAAAAACCTTTTAAAGACAAATTCCAGAGCTCTTGTCCATTTATATCTAGGTTATATAAGGTAATTTTATCGAATGTGTAACTTAATACAGCAATGGAGGCTGTATTTGGAGACATGGCAACATCTTGTATCTTACCGTTTGCCTTGAATTTCCAAATAAAATCTCCCTTTTTGTTAAGACAATATACACCACCATCCCATGACCCTAAGACTGAATATTCTGCATTTTCAGATAATGCAACACCATAGATATTTCCATTAGTGAGGTACTTCCATAAGAGCCTAGGTTGCAATGATAGATGTTTCTGCAACTCTGAATTATCGAAAGTTTTTACAAGTGCTTTATTGGCAATAGTTGAGTCAGATTCTGAATTATTATTCTCTGATGGAAATTGGATACAACCAATAAGAAGGAATACTATAAATAAACCAACTCTCATGTTGGTCCCTCGAGTTCATTACTTCCAATTGTGAGATAGAGGATTGAAAGAAAAAAAATAATACTTGTTAACTGAAGGCCTACTTCTACTAGAATAAAAGAGTGAGTAAGTGCCACAGAGTATAGAGCAAACTGAGTTTTAGTATTAGCTGATTTGTATAATGCACCGATATACAAGCCAAGGAGAAGACTAACAAAAATAACCCCTAAAATTCCAAAATCTAACATCCAAGGGCCAAGGAATGTCGAGGTTATAATATGAGGTGTTTGATAATCTAATACTTCTATACTTATAATCTCTTGACTAATACTTAAAATGGCATTTCCTTTAAGAAGACCAAAAGGCATGCTCATGTCAACAATATTGGAAAAAACTCCGAGTGTAAAGCCTGCTCTGTAAAATATATAAAGTAAAGGTGATATTTCCCATGCACCATAGGCTGAAACAGCTATGAAATTGCTTAAAAAAGTAAGGATTAGTAAAACAAACAATACAGCTAGCAAGGTTTCTTTTAAAGATATTCTTTTAACAAGGATACCAGCAATTACTGCTGATATTAAAATGGCCACCGAATCCGATTTAAATCCTGAAAGAACCCCTAGGAAAACAAGTATAATAATTGCTGGGAATGCAAATTTCTTTGAATATGAAACAATAAATAAAGCAGCAGATACTGTAGCAAATCCATGGAACAGTGCTCTGGCTGGAGTTACCGCAGTACTTTCCCGAATTGTGGATTCAAAAATGGGGATTCCTTTGAAAAGTATTACCATGGAGGAAATTACAGCTAATACCCCAGCTAAAAGGGCTAGAATTTTCAAATTGTTCAATCTCTTTGAGATATACCAGAGAAGAACAATATAACCCAGGGAGGCAGGAACAATATAAATCAAACCAATGGAAAACGCAAGTTTAAGAGATAATATGCTGAAAAAGAAGATTAGAAAAATTACAGGTGTTTTTCTCATAATATTTATCCTTCCCCCAAATATGGCCGCTAAAAAGAGTATGAAAATTCCAATTAACGAAATAAGATAACTTATTAAACTGGGATTTGTTTTGAAAGATCCACTAGGTTGAAGTAGAAATTTTGAGGTGTTTGGGATCTCGTACGAAATAAAAGCTAACGCTAAGAATAAAAGGTAAACCAAAGGCAATGCAACCCATGGACTAATAATCTCTTTTTGCAATTTCCTTATAAAAAACATCAACTTCATCAGCCATCCTAGACCAACTAAACTTTTTAATTGTCTTCCTTCCCCCAAATATTAAACGATTTTTTAAATCGTTGTCCTCAATGATTTTGTTAATAGCATCTGCAAGGGAATTTACATCCTCTTTTTTGACTAACAGACCATTTTCATCATTTACTACTATTTCTTTGATTCCTCCTACGTCTGTTGCGATAATAGGTATACGTGCTTCCATTGCTTCAAGAAGGACTAAACCAAATCCTTCAGTTCTAGAAGGAAGTACAAAAACAAGACTTTTATTTAAAATATCCCTGAAATCATCTAAATATCCATGGAAAACTACATCAATTCTTAATTCCCTAGCAAGTTTCTCCAGAACCTTTCTCTCACTTCCATCCCCAATGATTATAAGTTTAGAATCGGAGTGTTTCTTTCCAACTATCTCAAAAGATTTTATAAGGATATCAACACCCTTTTGTTTAACTAAGCTACCAACAAATACCACACCTTTATTCTTTATGCCCATATATTTGGACCTACTTGCTGACACACCCCCATATATGACTCTAAATTTTGTTTCTTCAACGCCGAGTTCCAGAGCCTGCATCTTAAGATACTTACTAACTGCAATAATTCCATCGGAATTAGAAATAATCCACCTTACCAAAGGTCGGAATAATGAACTATTGGCTAATTCCGTGATATCCGATCCATGAAGAGTTAAGATTAATGGTTTTCTTTTAATCTTTTTTAAAATGACTCCTAGGAGTCCTTGAGGGATTGTATAATGAGCATGGATAATATCAAAATTCTTAAAGATTCCTCTTAAAACCCCAAATACAAGGAAAAAAAAAGGTCTGATGATTCTAACATTTATATTGGGGATATATGTAATTATTTCAAAAGTATGTTTAGAATTAGCAATTAAATTTTCTACATGCTTTACTACACCACCTCTACTTGGTTTCCATTGAGTAAGGAGTAAAATACGCATTATAAACTCATTATCTGATTAAATATAAAAAAGATAACTCCTTAGAAAATATTATAAACATGTAAAAAACACTGCATATCGGTATACAATGAAAAAGCAAGCACAAAGGAAAATGAAGAAATCCGTAGTGATATGCTTACCGAATTATGTTTTTATTCCTTTTAAATACTTAATTGGGATTGCAAATCTCCTCCTATACAAACAGGACAATTATGAAATTAAAGGGATAGCAACCCTTGATAGACTGTACATTGACTATAATAGGAATATAATAACACGAGATGCTCTTAAGTTATATAACCCTGATTATCTATTTTGGATTGATGGCGACATGGTAATTGAGCCAGATACTATCCTACGTCTCTTAGAACATGATAAGGATGTTGTAAGTGGTTTATACTTTAAAAAAGAAAATTATGAACCTGTAGTATTTAATAAAAAAGGAAAGGATTATGAACCAGCAATGAGGTGGTACCCAGGAAAACCCTTCAAAGTAGATGCTATCGGTATGGGATGCTGTCTCATTAAATCTAAAGTACTTCGGGATATAAAATCTCCCTGGTTTGTATATGATGTTAAAAATAACAAAGGTGAAGACATATATTTCTGTGAGAAAATTAAACGCGCTAAATACGACATATGGGTAGATCCAGATGTGTTACCCACACATCTGGGTATGAGCGAAGTGGGATTAGAACATTTCAGGGCAAAATTTGGACAAGAAGATTCACCTTATTGATCTAATTAAAATTAAAGAACCTATCATGAAAAACATCAGAACATTAAAATCAACTAATCCAGTTTCTATTCCAACTAGGGTGTAGGCAAGGAACAAAGAAAAAATCCCGATACTAACAGCTGTTTTAGTGCGTTTCATTGCTACATAAGCTAACCCCAGTACAAAACCCAGTATTAGACTAAATAGAATGATTCCCAGTATACCCAAATCTAAAATCACAGTCCCATATAAAGTTGATGTTATTGAAACATCTGTAACTCCATAAATATTTGCTACGATAGTCCTAGGGCCAAAGCGTGGTCCGGGCACAAAAGAGATGAAAGAGGAAAAACTTGCTAGAAGGACAGATAGTTTAGTTACACCAAAGATCCAAAATCGGTCTACGAGGAAATCATAAATACTAAGAGTGAGGCCTACCCTTTTTCCAATGACATCAAAAAAGGCAATTGAACTTCCTTGAAGTAAAGCCCTATAATATCCTAAAGCTGAAATTGTAAAAAAAACAAAAAGGAAAGAAATGAGTATTTCAGCCTTTCCTAAAAGCTTCGAACAATACATGGATATTATAGAACCAAGAATTGAAACAATAATCTGAGTACGATAACCAATCAGTGACATCAAAAGGGTAATTATGACTATTGTAATTATAGAAAAAATTCTAGCTTCTCCTATCTCTAAACTTTTACTTTGGTATCTCTTTCCTATAAGTGAGATTAATAAAATTCCACCGACAACTGTTACAGAAGCTAGCATAGTTAAAGGAACATTAAGATTTCTCTTTGCTGCAGGATCCAACAAAGGTATCCCCCCTGTTTGCATTACGTCATAAATCAAAGAAGTGATTCCTAAAAGTAACAAGAGAGCAATAAATTTCTCAAGTTTTTCCTCAAGAAATATTTCATTAAATTTAAATGTCTTTGAAGCTTGGACACCTATACAAAAGAAGGATATACCGATTAAAATAGTTGCAAGTGCAAGATATGAGATTCTGTAACTACTAATTGAAATAAAACATACAAAGATAAGAGGAAATATGAACATAGGATGGAAGATATCAAAGGTACTTTTAAGACGTAAATTTATTTGATCGAACAATCCCCATAATCTAACAGGATAAAAAGGTAAAAATACTCTTAATAATTTGAACGTTGTAGATAAAAAAAAAGCTTCAGATAAAAATGTTAATGTATTGTAAGTGTATTTCTTTGTTTTACATTGTAAAATAGAATTCAGAAAAAATGAGATAATTCTATTAGTGGCAAAAAAAAACCTACTATTTAGCATTATAAGATGTCCTCTAGACTAACAACGTGATATCCCTCGCCAGTGGTGTCTAGTTCTGGTTTATCTGCATATCCGACATAAAAATATGTCTTACTAATTACTACTTTTTCTGCTTCTATTGTTACCTTCTTAAGTTCTTCAAGATCTGCTAGTTTAAATCTGAAAATCGATTCATCTTTTCCAAAATCTAGGATTTCACAGGACTTAATATTATACGTATCTTCAAATTCATTAAAAATCTCCTGGGTGCTCATTACTGGATTGATAAACGAGACGTCTGCAAATGTGGAGGTAGAACTCCCTATTCTTAAATTATTAGCCCCTAAAAATTTCTTTTTATCCTCTAGGTAATTAATAAACGAATCATATCCTGAAAACTCCATAGATTCCAACGGAAGGATGATTACATAATTATCTTTAATCTTGAAAGTTATCTTATTAGCTGCAATATCTTCAATATACGCCATACTTCCTCCTATCCAGAGTTTGTCTCCCTTCTCTGTTTTAAGTAGTAAACCTCCACTTTTAGTATTGATTATAAGACCTTGTTCATTAAAATCCGTTTCATCTCCAATCCATTTTCCTTCTACCATTGCTTCGACTAGAAAGCCTTTAGATTCAAGTTTAGTATACCCTTGGATAGCAGTGTACATTTCATCTCCAGAAAATGTTAAATCGTCATTAAGAACCTTTGAAGTAAAAGAGAACACTAGAAAGATTAAAACTAGAACAACAAAGGCATCAATTATATTAACCCCTGCTAATTTTCCATTTTTTTTATCTAAAAGTTTCATTTTCCTTTCTTATAAAACCGTATTGTAAAATATATTAGGTTTGTTATAAAAATTGGTACGAAGAACTTTTCAATGAAGTTATAAAGAGAAACTGTATAAGAATTGCCAAATATTTTGGTTAAAATGATAATTAAGATTCTATAAAATATATCAACATTCTTTATATAATCTTGATAAAAATTGATATACTTGCTTACCATGAAATCTGCGAATATTATATGAAAAACTGTAATTTGGGCAACCGTTAAAATTATTGCCATTCCCAAAATCTCTAAAATAACTCCGATTTTTCCCGGATTATATTTTTTTATATCATCAAAATTCATATCAATCAGGTTGGTAACCTTTAGAGATTAAAAATCTTTCGATAAGTATTTTATGAATTGGGAGAGAAATCTGAATAGTAAAATGAACAGAATTAATAAAGAAATAGTTCTAATCATAGGAATCCTATTATTAGCCTTAACAATTCGCCTTTTCACTTATGGATATGAATATCTCCTAGGAGTAGACCCTTTTCATCATTACAGAATTGTTGAACATATTGTTGAAACAGGCGAATTCCCCAATAGATGGCATCTTTCCCGTTATCCTGATGGAGAGCTCATAGTTCAACCAATGGGACTTTATTATCTATCAGTGTTGATTTACAAGCCCCTGAGTATTTTAGGATTCTCTTTAATTGATATATTCAAATTAACTACCCCCATTTTTGGTGTTTTAACATTAATACCAGTTTACTTTATCACAAAGGAAGTATTTGATAAAAAATCTGCGTTATATGCTGTTTTAATTCTATCTTTTATACCTGCCTTTACCTATCGAACTATGGCAGGATTTTATAGGGGAGAAACTTTCTTCATTTTTTTTATGGTAACGGGATTATACTTCTACATTAAATCGCTTGAAAACCCTAAATGGAGTATTATTGCAGGTTTAGCATTTGGTCTTATGGGACTAGTGTGGAACGGTTTTATTTTTGGATTTGTGGTTCTTTCACTGGCACTTATTCTATATTCTAGTCTAGCTTATATTAAAGGAGAGAATAAAAAAAATGCAATTATAAGCTACCTGATTTCGATAACATTGGGAGTTGTCATAATCCAATATCTTATAATGATTCAAGGGCATCATGGAGGATGGTACCTACCTGACGTAATAAGATATATAATACCTACAACTATTGCATTTAGTGGATTTATTTTAATTTTAGGATACATACGTCCTCATTTATCAGTTCAATTAAGAGTTTTGATTTTGTCAGGATTATCTGCCATTGGATTATTATCCGCATTTTACTTTCTTCCAGAAATAGTGGAAAAACTAATTTTAGGTTATGGAATGGTAAAGGAAACTGATCCATTTCTCCAGACAATTGGAGAATTACAATCACCGTCAATTGAAGAATTGTGGCGTTATTTTTTTATTACATCTGTTTTGTTCTTAGGTGGTATTATTGTAATTATTCGTGAACAAAAAGTGAAATCCATTATTATTACTGCATGGGCATTAGCTGGGATATACGTACTTACTGGCGGTTTCAGATATATGTTACTAGGTGGGATTCCTATTGCTATTATAGCTGCTTCCTTTCTTAATTCAATAGATAATAATAAATTAAAAATCATACCCACTGGAGTACTATTATTATTGATAATTTTTACGGGAATTCAATTTGCTACAGAAAATAAGCCAATAATGAGTGATGAATGGCATGATAGCTTAATCTTCTTAGAAAGCCAAGAAGAAGGGCCAGTTTTAACCTGGTGGGACTACGGTTCATGGGTTCAGGGAGTTACTGGTTTCCCAACTATTACTGATACTGTACACGGGCAAGACATTAATCGAATACGAGAGACTGCTAACTTATTATTAGAAACAAATGGAACTGTAATCCAGAAAACCATAAAAAAATACGGTATTAAATACGTTATTGTTGATGTTAATATGATAGGTCAAATGCACAATATAAACAAGATTTTAGGTACTGAACATCAATTTCCCCTGCATGTTTATAATGGAAAAAAACATGTTTATGGTATCAGTGCCGATGATTATTCCGATTTTTTAGTAGTTAGTGCAATAAATGAAAAAATTGTATTTTTAAAAAAAGAGAATAATATTCAAGCTGTAAAACATGTTTACTGGAGGGAATCTGGTATATTAAAACATGTAGAACATGGGAATATTCCAACATTTGAAGGTGGGATCTACATTCCAGAAAAAGGATTTACTACTCACTTCCCCGATGACGATTTCATAATTTATATTTCACCTGATTTGGAAGAATCGCTACTAACTTCATTACTATTCCTTGATGGTAAGGGATTTAATAATTATATCCAGATATTTAAAAATTCCCAGATTAGGATTTATAAGATTGTAAACTAAAAACCTAGATTCTAATTACATGCTATCCTAATGAAATGTTCAATCTAAAGTTGTAAGTGGGGTATAAATGGGGTATAGAATACTAATCTTATCTAAAGTTTAAATTATTTTATAATAAAACCTATTTTCATCTAAGACTAATAGTAATAAAAAAAAAATAAAAAAAAAAGTGAGAAAGCCGATTGGCTTTCTAAAGTGCGTCGGCCAGAGCCTGAGCTGCTGCTGCAGTTTCAGTTCTGGTTGCTCCAGCTACGATTATACTACTATAACCATCTGCTGGTGCGCCTGCAACTACTTCAATATCACCGTCACTTGATGCCCATCCAACTGAGGATGAACCTGCAGTAACTAGACTTGCTACTAGACTGTTTGCGACGGGTCCACCAACGAGTACCTGATTTATACTGCTGGATGCATCGTCGTCAGTAACTATGTCTAAGGTAGGTGCAACAGTTCCTGATGTTCCTGCCTGTGTTGCTGTGACAGTAGTACTTATGAAGCTACTGTATGCAGACAAGGTACTTAACATCTTCGTACCGCTAGCAATTGTAACTTCTTTACTACGTCTTAGCTGCATCACTTTACTGTTCTTCCAAGTAAGAGTGTACTCTGTGCCTGGCACATCAACAGTACCGTCAAGGGTTAACTGGATATTGTCATCCGTAAACCACAATCCACCTTGTTTAAAGGTTGGACTGGAAAAGTCCTGATCATAGTACGCTTTATCATAACCTAGAACATCGCTCTGTGCGTCAGAAATTGCGAATACGTCATCGTTTGCAACCGCCCAAAGGTACATTGTTGTACCAGTAGTTGAGGATACATCCGTAGCGTTGACGTAGATACTATAGTCGCTTGCAAAACTTGCTGCACTAATACCCGCAGATATATCTGCTAGTTTAGTCCCGGTGAATGAATACTGTTGCTCAATCTCATTCCCGTTAATAAAGTAGATAGTTCCTCCACCAGACGTGTTATAATACGCCAGCTTTCTAGTTCCATCAAGAATAACTGCATTAGCTGCAAAATTTTGACTTACACTAGCCAAGGTAACTCTCTTTGTAGGACCAATCTTAATCTCCTTATCACTCGTCAAACCAGTAACTGTGTAGCGTACACCTTTCACCTTGAAAGTGTTACCCACAGTCAACCTATGACCACTACTATCGATACTGAAAGCATTGTCCATAACGGTTGAAAAGTTATATGCCCATTGTACAGAGCCGGCAGAACCATCAACAAGATACATGTCACTATAGAGATCATAGTCACTGGTGTCAGTCATGTCACCATCAGCGTTGCCATCAATACGTACATATCCTGTCTTCCCTTTGTTGACCTGAATCATTTGACCATCAAAGTTTATACTGGTATTCGTGCACGTACTTCCGGTACATGTAGTACTTACCGTTGTGGAAGCAATATTAGGATCTGTTTGTATCAGGTGTCCAGTTGTATTTGTCCAATTCAAATCCCATCCACTGTCATCCCAAGAAGCAGTACTATAGGTTATATCTATATCCCCACCACTATTTTTAGGGGTTATACCTGCTTTCAAGAAACCACTATAAGATGCCAAGGTGCTCGCCAAAGCTGTACCGCTAGCAACTGTAACTTCTTTACTACGTCTTAGCTGCATCGCTTTACTGTTCTTCCAAGTAAGAGTGTACTCTGTGCCTGGCACATCAACAGTACCGTCAAGGGTTAACTGGATATTGTCATCCGTAAACCACAATCCACCTTGTTTAAAGGTTGGACTGGAAAAGTCCTGATCATAGTACGCTTTATCATAACCTAGAACATCGCTCTGTGCGTCAGAAATTGCGAATACGTCATCGTTTGCAACCGCCCAAAGGTACATTGTTGTACCAGTAGTTGAGGATACATCCGTAGCGTTGACGTAGATACTATAGTCGCTTGCAAAACTTGCTGCACTAATACCCGCAGATATATCTGCTAGTTTAGTCCCGGTGAATGAATACTGTTGCTCAATCTCATTCCCGTTAATAAAGTAGATAGTTCCTCCACCAGACGTGTTATAATACGCCAGCTTTCTAGTTCCATCAAGAATAACTGCATTAGCTGCAAAATTTTGACTTACACTAGCCAAGGTAACTCTCTTTGTAGGACCAATCTTAATCTCCTTATCACTCGTCAAACCAGTAACTGTGTAGCGTACACCTTTCACCTTGAAAGTGTTACCCACAGTCAACCTATGACCACTACTATCGATACTGAAAGCATTGTCCATAACGGTTGAAAAGTTATATGCCATCTGGATAGAGCCGGCAGAACCATCAACCACATAGGCACTGCTGTATATATCATAGTCACTGGTGTCAGTTACATCACCATCACCGTTTCCATCAATACGGATATAACCACTTTTCATCTTGGAAACGTCCATAACCGCCCCATCGTAAGGTGCGCCTGAAATAACAGGATCCGTATTTGGAGTAGCTCCTGCTACTGTCCAATTCGAATTGTTCGTATATATGGTGGATGCACTGTCGTCCCATAATGCGCTAGAGTACGCTAGATCTATGTCGTCGCCTGCTGATGTAGAAGTAAGCTCTGAATTTGCTGCGTCTGCTATAATCTGTGCGCTTGCTTCATCTGCTGTTTTTCCTGGAGCATCACTGCCTACAACAAGCTGCGCTTTAGCAACGCCATCTTCTGCAAGCATTGATGAGGAAAAATCAGATGGAACATTAACTGCCGCTGCCATGCCTAAAGTGGACCCAACAAATAACGCTCCACTAGCGATGGCACCAACCTTTTTAAGATTTACCATATCATTTAACCTCCATTTTTTAAAATTATCTTTCTTATTTACCTTTTTTTTGCCATTTCCCTGGTATATATATCTTTCGATTTACTAGATTTAATTAGGGAAATAAACATGCTTCTTCAGTCCTTAAACCTGTCAAACATATAAATACCTTCCTACTAAAAAAAATATTTGGACAATTCTATAGCTGCAAAATCGCTTTAATGACTAAAAAATACAGTATATCCCTTATTTAATCAATAATTTGGTACACTATATATATAATGGTAGTGAAATTTTTAATTAAAATTCATGATAAAATTAGAAGATACTAAAAATATTTATTTTATCAATACTTGATTGCATGTTTTTATTAACAGATATGTGATACTCCTCTTCCCACTAATTTTTATTTTAATTGGGGAGAGTTATAACATAATTTATTATGCAATATCTCAGCAAATTATTTAACATAGTTTATTTGTGGTTGCATACTAATGGTACTATGATTATAATAGAAAAAATTTAACACATTTTAAACTAGAGAGATTAGATAAGATGAAATATGATAGACTTGTAACCTTTGCCATACCTACAGTCGGCAAAATTGACCCAAAATTCATGATAAACATGCTTATTGTAATTGATCAACTTCCAACAGGATCTAGCTGGCGGGTGAGAATAACGGATCAAGATCGAACTACGGGAAAAGTTTTGGATGTTGCTACAGCAAGAGAGACTCTTGTAAAAGAAGTTCTAAAAGAAGATAAATCTAAATATATTATGTTCATTGATAGTGACGTTTTTCTTCCTCCCAGAGGATTTGCTTATTTACAACAAAGTAAAAAACCTATGATAACGGGGATATATTGGACCAAGTCTAAACCTCCTGAGCCGGTAATTTATCAAGATCTGCATATGGGGCCATATCTTGATTTCCCAAAGCAATCTTTATTCGAACTTGATGCAGCTGGTATGGGTTGCTGTTTAATAGATACCGATGTATTCCGCAAGATCCCAAGACCTTGGTTCGACTATAAAATAGAAAAAGACCAAGAACTCCTAAAGGTTGGGGAAGATTTTTTCTTTTTTATTAAAGCTAAAAAATATGGTTACCCCCTCTGGTGCAACAGCAATGTACTGTGTACTCACTTAAAGGAAGAGATACCTCAGAAATTTTACCCAAATGGAAAACCTGAGATTTCACCCTAAAAGGAAATTATTGCATCTGGATTTTATGTGCAGCTTCGAAAAATGTTCCTGCCAAATCGAGTCCAATGTCTTGTAGTTGAAGGATATCTATCTGAATTGAATCGGGCTCTAACAATTCAATAAGTATAGGTCTATGTTTAACTGCAATGTCAAAGAGAGTTTTAGGTTCATAGATGAATGCCTCAATACCAACTAAGCCATTAAATTCTTGACCCTTAATCATCTCCTTTGTTTTGATTTTATTTACGAGAATATCATCCTTAACTATATTAACAAAATCCTTCATTACTTTCTGCCTTGTTGACCCTTCACCTTCCACAATTATTTTAACTCGCAATGCTCCAAGATCAATAAGATCCTCAATTTCTGCTTCGCTAAGCCCAATATCTTCTTGTACGTTTTCCTCAGTTGAAAATTGGAAATTGATATTATGCTTTTCAAAAAATTCGTTTGTTATATCTACTACTTTCATCACAGCTCCTAGAAACTCCTTCTTTTCTAAGATAAGCTTTTTAGGGTTTGAAATCTCTATAGCTGATGGACCATATTTAATTGCTATCAAGAGAAAAGTGGAAAAGTCTTTGAAATTAATGTTCACAACAACAACTGATGAATAAAGTTTATTTTCTTCAGTTAAATCATCAAAGTGCTCTTCACCAACTTCAACTCCCTCTTCAGATTTCAACTGTTTGATTAATCCTTTAAGGGATTTTTCAACTGCTTCATCAGAATTCCCCTGCGCTTCGATATAAAAAACTCCACTAATCATATTGCAAAGTCTTTTTATCGTGATTTAAATATATTATCTAAGAAAAGATTCATCAAATTTGATATCTCTTTAACATGTGTTTTACGAGATAAAATTTCGTCTGAAGTTTGTGTGTATTTTCCTGCAATCATATCCTCACTACAATTTTTTATCAAAAGTTCTATGCTCTCAATAGTTGAGTCAAGATGAAATTGTAAACCGACAACTTTATTATTATATTCAAATGCTTGATTTTTACACCCATCAGTTTCAGCTAATTTTTTACACCCTGGAGGAAGTTTAAATGTGTCCCCATGCCAATGAAACGCCATAAATCTTTGAGGTAATTTGCAAATAGACGATGATGACGCATCAGGTGTTATTGAAACTGGATGCCACCCAATTTCTAAATGGGCATTTTTAAAAACTCTACTGCCAAGTACATCGCTAATAAGTTGAGCACCAAGACATATGCCTAATACTACTTTATTATTGGAAATTGCGTTCATAATGAATTTTTTCTCATTGATAAGCCAAGGATATTTTTTTTCGTCGTAGACATTCATAGGCCCTCCCAAGATGATCAGCCAATCAAAATCTGCAAGGTGGGGTAGTTTATCGTTATTGAACAATAGCGTCCTAGAGATAATATGGTTATTTTCTATTGCCCAATTTTCAATATTTCCCAAGCCTTCAAAGGAAACATGTTGCAGATAATGAAGTCTCATTATATTTTTACCTATTTTTTTTCTTTAGTATATCACTAGCATAAAGATTAGTAACAAGGTTTATGGAGACTATTTGTAGTTATTCTATCTAAATAATTTTATATCCTAACATCCTTCTTTAGAATAAGTTTTAAATATTTATAAGAAAAAAATATTAGTTAATGAAAAATAAAATAATGATTACAATAAAAGATGTTAGAAACGACCTTATGGCCAAAGGAGAAGATAGTGAATTCTTCTCTATTTTTCAGATGACGCCAGATATGAAGAGGTTGTTCTTTTTTTGATGTGATAGTATGGGTGTTAGCAGTACCGATAATGGGGAAAGACTAGTTAAGCTGGCTCTTGATAGCGGTGCTAATGCTGCTAAGATTATTGATGCAAGCTGTGTGGTATTGGATCATCGTATCAGGATGAAATGCCAAATACCTCTGTGCAGTGGTTATAATTCTAATCTGACATGCCCTCCTTTTACTCTTGAGGTAGACGAATTTGCAAAGTCGCTTGAGATGTATCGAAGCGCGATTATTTTGCAGGTGGAGGCTGATGTAAATTCCCTTCCAAAGTCTGATAAGAAAATAGGTGAAGAGGACTACGAAGAGATTTATCATGTACATTGTAAACATGATAAGTTCAAGGAAACACTTCATAATATAGTTACTCTAGTTGAATCAGAAGCCTTTAAATCAGGGTATTATCTGGCCATTGGTCTAGGAGGGGGAAGATGTAGGCTGTGTAGTGTGTGTGTCATTCAGGAGGGGAAAAAAGTATGCCGGCATCCTTTTTCTGCGAGACCTCCTATTGAGGCTCTTGGTATAGATGTGAAGAGAACATGCGAAAATGCGGGACTGGAGTTGAATTTGTCATCCAGAGAGAACGTCAAGTGGACAGGTATAGTGCTACTAGAATAAGTTTTAAATATTTATAAGAAAAAGTTATTAGTTAATGAAAAATAAAGTAGAAATCGCCATAAAAGATGTTAGAAACGACCTTATGGCAAAAGGAGGGGACATTGAATTTGTTAGTTGCTACGATGGTATTGTCAAACTAAGGATTATTGGTGATTGCGGATATAATTGCTCTACAGTTGCCAGGGCTAAAACAGGTCTTGCTATAAAGACGATGTTACCAGAAATAAAAAAAGTTGAGTTTATTTAGAATATTATTCTGAAGGAGATCTTACGAATCAATTATAGTACTTTAATTAACAAATCATCTTTTTTCGTAGTTATATGAGACAAACACTGAGTTTTTATTCAAAAATCCATTAAAGTTCGTTGATTTTCATTCTTCAAGAGGAACCTACATCTGTAGGATTTATATTCTAACCCTCGTTCAACAAGAAGATTATGGACCATACTTGATGCCCTAGGAGCACAAAGGATACCTCTAACCTTGACGTTCTGATTTTTTTTCTTCAAATCGTTAACATACGATTCCAACTGGTAAACAGCTGAAATGCCTGCAGTCCCTCTCTTTAGTTCTATAATTACTGGAATGTTATTTTTATCCATCCCATAGAGGTCAATTGCTCCAGAATTAGTGCGTCTCTCCTTTCCTATTATACGTAAGCCATCTTCAATTACACTTGGATCTTTCTTTACCATCTCAACATAATCTGATTCCATACCTGTTAATTTTAGACTAACTTTATCCTTTAGTGCTGAATGAATTACCATCATTATATCTCTAAATCGTATCTGCATTTGTTCAGGCGGATTATTACGATAGCTGGATAGAACTAACTGTTTATTATCAAGAATAATGGAGGTTTTAGTACCCGGTGGCTGCCAGTTAATTGCATCACATCCTTTGCTCCGATGAACAAGCACTGCACCATCTTTTTTTACTATTACCAGCCTCTCCCCGTAATCAAGAAATGATTTAGCTCTACCATTAAATTTAACCTGACACTCCCCCAGAATTAGAAGAAGAGAGTTATGATTCCTTGAATCTGCAATTTTATAAGCTAAATCAGGATGTGGTGAAATCGTGTATTTCATTTTGCAATATAATATTCAAGAATTTATTAAAAATTAAATTATTGATTTATTATGTATCGCCTTTACTTTGAATTCTTTTTTTATATTTCCTTTCTCTTCTTGTAATCTTGATCCGTAGTAATATTTCCTCATGACATGGAGCACAGTAATCTTTAAAACCAGTTATAATCTTTCCACATTCTACACATTTTTTCTCTTTTCCCTTTCTACCAACCATTTTAACTCCTTTACTCAAGCCTAAAACAAAACTATCTAATCCATTTTGAATATCAGAAAGATAGTATTTACAGTAAACGTAAGTAACTAAAGAAGATTAACAAGTGATTGTATTACATTGAAATTTTAAATACACCTACATAATTACTGAAATAAATTATTTTAATGCCATTTTAAATTTGCACTAAATTTAATTTGTAATTTGTTAAATATATGGGGGTACTGGGACTTGAACCCAGGTCGGCAGGTTTTTCCCCCGCAAAAGAAATTTGGATTTCAAATGCGGAAAACGTCTGGAGCCTGCAATGATAGCCGCTACACTATACCCCCATTGTAATAAAATTTTTTGCTTAGTAACGGTTTATGAATTTTTCTTTAACTAGTTTTTGGATTATTACGTATGACACCTATAAGTTAATATGTTATTATTTAGAATGTTATTATTAAAAAAGAGTTCAATAAAAATTGATACTCATAGAGGATAATAAAAAAAAGCAGGTAATCTAATGACAATAGCCAGTGCGTATACTCTTGAAGATGTAGCTAAAATATTGGATGATGCATACTCTGCATTTATTGATAGAGAAGACAGATACTCTGAAATCATTGAAACTGCATTTAAACATCTCGAAGATGTTTCAAATAAGTATTCTGATGACTCCGAGATCAAAGAGTATCTTGTTAGATTTAGTAATTTTAATAAAAAAAGATCTGGGTTAAATAGAGACGATGAAAAGAAAGAGCTGAAAACTTTAATATCTGATCTAAAGCAAAAAATACATTGGAGAAAACTGGGGATGTCTTCAGGAACTAATCTTCCATTTAAAGATTTCAGAAGCTTAAGGGGCTCTGGAGGGAATCGGAGTTTATGAGAACCAATTATCTAAGCTAGCCTGCGATTTTATTTCTTTATAAGCAAAACTAAATTTTTTAAGAGTATTATTAACCCTGTCAATAGAAAAGTCTCTTTCATAGCATAGGAACTCCCTAACTTCTTTAGTAGATGGTGGATTCCATTCTAGGATATAATCCTTAGTAGTATCATGATTTAAAAATAGTTCCTTTATATCATCGAGATTAAAATTCAGTACAAGGTCACACCTCTTAGAGGCATCCGATATGGTCCCATATTTCTTAATTAATGAATACGCTCTTTTAGGACCAATGCCTTCAACCCCTTTTGGATTGTAATCTGTCCCTATTAAGATTGAGATTTCTATAAGCTGTTCCAGATTAATCCCTAACTCTTTCAAAGTATCCTCTAAGTAAAGAATCTCCAAATTAACCGTTGTGTAAATGTTTTTTCGAGGAACTTTTCTCCTACCTGAAAAATTCAGGTTTCTTATGATTCTAGGTGCACCTAAAAGGACAGAATCGTAATCTTGTGAACCTACCGCCCACGCATCTCCCGATATAACCATACTTGCTGCTTGTGCTTCACCTTCAGCAGGCGCCTGGACCCAGGGGATACCTAAGCACGTCAAAAGTTCTTTTGATTCACTTAGCATTTCCCTAGTGAATCGAGAAGATTGCATGGCATACTTTCTAGCTTCAGAAACTCGCCCTTCCTCACGGGCCTTAATCCATTTTTTACCCGCTAACTCTCTAATCTCCCTCCGTTTTCTAACCACCTTATTTTTAAGTGCAGGAGGTTTTCCATCAAAGACATAAATTGGTTGAATACCAGATTCCAAAAGACTGGCGTTTCTATAAAGGAGACCTGAAAGATGGCTAGTAACTCTCCCTTTTCTATCATGAAGAAGCTCACCTGTTGGTTGTCTTATGATTGAAAGAAATTGATAAAGTGAGTTCATAGCATCAATTGCTATCCGCTTTCCATTCAAAGATTGAAGTTCAATAGATTTTGGAGAAATTATATCTGAAAGATTGACCCCCATGTATAACTAATATCTAATCTCAAAAGTTTTATATATTTATCTGAAAGATTTTTAATCATGCTAAGTATCGTGACTATCGTAACAGATGCCCTTTATTTCTTTATTCCTGCATATGTTGCAAATACCTGTGCATGTCTTCTAGGTGCAGGACGACCTTTGGACTTGAAAAATAGATTTTTAGACGGAAGGAGAATTTTAGGAGATGGAGTTACTATTAGAGGCTCAGCAGTTGGGATACTTAGTGGCGTTATTGCAGGTTTATTACTCAGTTATTTAGAAGATAATTCAGAAGCCTTCGAATTAATTGATAAAATTACACTGCCTTTTTTACTTTCCTCTGGAGCGATAGCGGGGGATGCTGCTGGAAGTTTCATAAAACGACGATTAAACTTTGCTAGAGGCGCTCAAGCACTTATTCTGGATCAATTAAACTTTGTAATTGGGGGGCTGTTATTTGCAAGTATCGTGTACACAATAAAAATTGATACCATACTTGTTCTACTCATTCTCACTCCAATAGGACATAGGTTAGTAAACTTTACGGGATATCATCTTAAACTAAAGGACGTTCCTTGGTGATTAAATGAATTTAGATTTTAAAAATATGCTGAAAGATAATGCAGTGGAATACGGAGATTTTATACTCTCATCTGGGAAAAAAAGTAAATTTTACATCGATATAAAAAAGGCATACACAAAACCAGAGGTTTTAAAAGAAATAACAAAAAAAATGGAAAAATTAATTATAAACAAAAAAATAGATAAAATAGCTGGAGTTGCAGTAGGAGCAGTACCGTTAGCAACATCTTTAAGTCTAAAGACAGGAATCCCATTCTTGATAATCCGAAAAGATGTAAAAAGACATGGGACAGAGGTTAAAATAGAAGGGAGATTAAAGGCTGGAGAAACCGTATTGATTGTTGAGGATGTGACTACCACTGGTGAAACTGTTGTGAAAGCTGCTAATTTAATTAGAAAAGTGAATGCAATTTGTGATAAAGTAATAGTTGTTGTTGACAGAGAAGAAGGTGCAGAGAAGAATCTTGCAGATAATAATCTTTCTCTCATGCGATTATCTACTTCAAGTGAATTGGTCTAAGGTGATATAATGGCTAACATCCCTTCAACGGTGATGAAAGCTTTAGGGATATCTCTAGTTTTAATAGGTATTACGGGTGTTTTTGGTGGAATTTATGCCCTTATATTAGTTCATGAATATGATATCGTGAATATTTCCCCTGACAATGTAACTAACTCGATAACAGGAATAAGACTGGAATTGGAAAAAAAAACACTTGAGATTGATAATGCCTTTGATGATATTGGGTCTTCTATGGAGGATTCATCAAATTCAATTGGAAAAGTGGGAGGTAAGTTCTATGAATCCTCTTCAGATATTAAAACTGCATCAAATAATATGTCTAATGCAGCAGAAAATTTACAGTTAGCCTCAGATTTAAATAAAGACGCAGCCATCTATTTAACTTCAGCAGCTGCCGGATTAAAAAGTTGGGCTAATAACTATGAGTCAAATGGATCCCCTCTCCCATCTAAATCAGACTTTATCAATTCAGTAGATAAGATAACTACTGCTGGAAACAAAATCACCGAAACTGGCGAAAAACTTAGTGAAACTTCAGAAAACATCAATGAAACCTCTCTTAGTCTAATGAGAACCTCCTCAGGATTCGATGAAACTTCCATTGAACTTACAAGCTTAGGAGAAAGCCTTAATGGAACAAAGAAAAACTTCGTGTCAATGAAAGTTCCAATTGGATTATTTATAACTAGTCTATCTATTGCAATGGAGGAATCAAGTGACACAATTAGAGCACTGGTAGGAATAACAAATAATTTAAAAACCGGAGCTTATCTATTAATAGGATACCTGATAATCTTCCATATAATTGTTCTAGGATTGGGAATAGCTTTGATAATCATAGATGTAAATCTTTTCTATTCAAGTAGGAGTGAGTAATATGAAAATAGGAGTGTTATTGGTTAGTTATGGATCAAGAGCTGCCTGCATCGCAGACTCTCTAGTGAGAAGTGAAGAATACGAAGTGGATATTTATGATGCGGATATGCAAAGGAATCCCTTTATTTTATCACACTCGAAAGATATTACCGTCGGTATTGAAGTTGATAATATCTTAAAATTTGCAGAGAAACATAAAAGTAAATTAGATTTTGGTATAGTGGGTCCTGAAGGACCAATAATAGCAGGGGTAAGAGATAGAATTGAAGATGAATTAGGAATACCTATGATATGTCCAACCAAAGAATTTGCAATTGAAGGAAGCAAAGTAGCTCAGAGAGAATTACTCAAAACCTGCGCTCCGGAAGCTAATCCGAGATATAAGGTATTCGACCCAAAGGATTACACCGATGAAGCTAGTGTAAAAAAAGATCTTTGGCCCTGGCTGGATGAACTTGACAATAAAGTAGCTGTAAAGCCCGATGAGCCTGCAGTTGGAAAGGGTGTTGGAGTCTGGGGGGACCATTTCAACACTAGAGAGGAGCTTTATTCACTTTTTAAGGCAAATTTTTCTGAAGGAGTGGTATTAGTTGAAGAGAAGATTGATGGTGAAGAATTTAGCTTACAGTGCTTTTCGGATGGTAAATCTCTTATTGAAACTCCCTCAGTAAGAGATTATAAACGTGCGTTTGATGGAGATTTAGGACCAAACACAGGGGGTATGGGCTGTTATAAAGATAATAATAAGTTACTTCCATTTATGTCAGAAAATGACTGGAAAACTGGACTAAAGATTGCCCGACGTCTCTTCAAGAAACTCAGAGGCGATGGAAGCAATCCAGGATTAAGAGGAATTCCTTTATACATGGCTTATACCTGTGCAAAGGATGGCGTTAAATTATTCGAGGTAAATAGTCGTCCAGGAGACCCAGAAATTATGAACTTATTACCTGTTTTAAAGGGAGACTTCGTTGAAACATGTTATGACATGATAGATGGTAACTTAAAAAGAATGGAGTTTGAAAATCTCGCAACGGTTATAACATACGCTGTTCCAATGACCTACGGGGAGTGTAGAGCACAATTTACAGGCAGTAAACATGTTGACTTAACTCCAAGCTATAATACTGCAAATAAATACAATGATAAACTCCGTATATATCCAGGATCAATGGAGCTACGGGATGATGGAAAAACTTACATGTGCGATTCTAGGGCTGTAGGGTATGTCGGCATAGGCGAAAGCCTTGAAGAAGCACGAAAAATTTCTCTTGAAGGTATTACCTCATTAGATGGTGCATTATGGAATAGATGGGATATAGGTTCTAAACACCATGTGCAAATGAGCATTGACCATATGGCTGATATTAGGAGAACTGAATGAACCTTCTATCTATACTTGATATTCACCCAGAATTTAGTGAACTATTAAAAAGTGCCAGTAAATTAAAATCGGACCTAAAAAGTGGAAGATTACAAGAGATATTGAAAAACCAAAACCTTGCAATGATATTTGACAAGCCTTCAACAAGAACAAGAATATCTTTTGAAGTTGCTATGTCTCAACTTGGAGGACATGCAATCTACCTTGACCCTAGTAGCATGCATTTAAAAAGAGGTGAGAGTATTAAAGACACAGCTACTACTCTAAGTAAGTATGTAAACGCAGTAGTTATAAGGACTAGTAACCACAAAGTATTAGTTGATTTTGCTAAGTATTCAGAAGTGCCAGTTATAAACGGATTAACTGATCTTGAACATCCCTGCCAAGCCTTATCTGATTTATTAACGATAAAGGAACATCATAAGAAATTTCCCAGATTAAAATTGGCATATATTGGAGATGGAAACAATGTATGCAACTCACTCCTGTTAGGGGCGTCCATGGCGGGCTTAGAAATGTCTACTGCAACCCCAAAAGGATATGAACCAAAAAAATCTATCTTAAAAAAAGCAGATGAAATTTCAGATAAGACTCGAAGTAGAATCCAAGTTCATAATGACCCTCTAGCAGCAGTTGAAGGAGCTGACATAATATATACTGATGTATGGGTAAGTATGGGTCATGAAAAAGAGCTTGATAACAGAATTAACGACTTTAAAAACTATCAAGTAAATACGAATCTAGTCAAACTAGCAAATAATCCTTTAATAATGCACTGCCTTCCTGCAAAACGCGGACAAGAGATAACTAGTGAGGTAATAGAAAGCAAGAATTCAATCGTATTTGAACAGGCTGAAAATAGACTGCACCTTCAGAAAGCATTATTATGTTATCTTTTATGTGGAGACCAGTAGGAACTAACAATATGTTCCTCTAAACAGAGAAGGGAAAAAAATATCATGGATAATAACCTATGCCCCAAAAAAAAACTATTGATATATTATAGAAATACAAGGATAGGTGGAAATAAAGATTAATGAGGGAAAGATTATTAATTTAAAGTAGCCTGGTTATTTCCACTACTTCAGTACTTCCAACACTCGAAATATTCCTAATCTCAGATTCTATTTTATCTGCTCCACCTTCATCATCATTAGTAATGAAAGAGGGAGAAACAGACACTAGACCAAATCCTATAGGTATTTTTTCCAAATCATTTAATTTGGCTGTCTTAATACCTTTAATATCTTCAATTAAAGCATCAATTTCTGTATCAGCATCTTTAGGCATGACTTTAAATGTAATTAGAACCTCTGCCATTTAAGGTCCCTCGAATCCACAGTTACAAATATATTTTTTACCGATATTCCTACATCTTGCACATCGACCCACTAACACCTCACATGAAGGGCAATGGAATTCAACTGATTCATCGCCTATTAACGAAAGAGCACCGCAGGATATACATTTAGTTTTTGCCATTTTATCACCACAAAGAATACTTCGAATTATCCTAGAGGGTTTTTATACTTTTCCAAAGTCCATTAACATTTCCACCATTCCTAGGCATGGCAGATTGTCGTAACCATCGATAATACCTGAGAGGTTATGTGTATTAAGACCAACTTGTTCACATGCCCTTACACCTAGTTTTGCACCAATACCACACACATATGCGTTCTTAAAACTATACCCTTTAACTACTTCAGAAATTGCATTAGCCAAATCCTCTTGTTGTACTTGATAAATATATTCACATATTTTTAGTATATGTTCCTCCTTAATATCATTAAGACTAGCACAAAGATGGCGTGATATCCGTCTCATTGAATCTATTTTGGATTTACCCTTCCCATCGGGAGTATCACAAGAATAATTTTCTAGCATCCCTAAAACATTATAAACATCCGCAGTAATAGCGAATAATTCTGTGGAAATTCTAATTAATGAACGTCTGTAAGGGACACTCTTGACAACTGAACTGAGGGGAGTTCTAAGAAAGCCAGTATACACTAATTGCCCATTAATTAGTCTCTCCAAATCTTTTTTTCCAATTTTTATTTCTGTTCCAAAAGGAATTATATCACTGGTGGTACTTCCTACATCCAAAAGAATTCCTTTCGTATATTTTTTTTCAACATAATACTTACTAGCAATCCAGTTAGATGCTCCTAACTCTAAAGGGTCAGATATATCCTCCTTCTTAACAAACTCCCCATTGATGGTTAGATAAAGGGGATTATTGAAAGAATTCTCACAAGCATCGATAATATACATTATTCCTGAAATATTATCAAAAAAAGTATCACTTATCTCAGCAGTCATTGTAACACCCACAACATTTGCACTGGAACTTTTTAATCTGAGAAATTCAAACAGTTCATCTTTTTTTTTCCAGATTGGAAAATAGAAAATATCACTTTTAAAGTACTGACTTTTAGAATCATAAATGATTCTTTTAATATTTGCTCCACCTATATCAAAGGTTAATATCCTCATTTAAATCCCTAATGAGGATGGAATATCCTCTAAAAGATATATAGCTGTTTGGATGAGCCCCTAAAACCTTAGACAAAAAAGTTTTTTTAGGTGTAAAATCAGGTATCGATTCACTGTAGTAGTTATCAACTATCACTTCAGAAATATTAATACCTGAAGCGTAATTTAAGGCTATTATAGGTGTTGTTGGTCTTGGATTTATCTCTATTATTTTTAACTCCTCTCCAAGAATAAAATCAACGCCGACATAACCAAAGAGGCCTTTAATCCTTGAAACACAATCAAAAATAATTTCTGTATCAATACCCTCAACTGGCAACTTTGCCCCACAATAATTAAAGTTATCGTTTTCTTGAGTATTGACACTTAGAAGATTTATATTATCACCAATTAATAGACTTGCACTCATATCTGCGCCTTTAACATATTCTTGCAAAAGATAATTATTGGGGATATTCGATAAGGATTTAGCATCATTTATTAAGCATACTCCTTCTCCTGAAACACCATCTCGCGGTTTAGCTATTAAAGGGAAATTAAGCTTAGTTGTTCCATTAAAGACATGAGTTCGTGGAGATAAATCTTTTATTTTTTTATAAGTTGCATATTTATCTGTAGCATCATAAACTGCTTTAGAAGATGAACCTAGGTTAGCACATCCACTTTTCTCAATAAATTTAGTTAGATCATACAGGATAAACTCTGTTTCTGGTGCGATTAGAAGACCATAATCTGAAAATTGAAGATTCATTTTAAAGACCTTATAATCGAATGGAATGTGGGGATAATTTAAAAAAAAAGGTAATGATGGATCAATGAATGTATTAACATCAAAACTTTTTTCAAAGCCATTTAATAAGGATTTAAACATCCCTAGTCCTTCAACAGCAATAGATTGAGAAACCTTCAATATTGATCCACAAGTAATGTACTCATAAAGGAAAACCCTTTCCATTTAGTAACCTACTCCAAAGTATCGCATACCATGCCCTTTTACACCACGAGGATCAAGTATCCTTCGAGCATCGATAACAATATTTGGAGTTTTTAATTGTTTAGAAAGTTCTTTTAAATCAAGGCTTTTATAGATAGAATGATCTGTTACTATTACCAAACAATCTGAGTTTTTAATTACTTTTTTTATATTATTAGAGAACATTCCCCCGAAGTCTTGTTTAACATATGGATCATGGGAATATACAAAGCAATCAGACTCAAGTAACTCTTCAACAATAACTTTTGCAGGAGTATTACGAACATCATCTGTATCCCCTTTATATGCTATCCCTAAAATTGATACCTTAGATTTTTCAATACTCTTATCTGCCGTAGCCAAAGCCTTCTTAATCATCTTAACCACGTGTATAGGCATGTTCTCGTTTACTTTTCGTGCTGCCTCAATCAATTCTAATTTAATTCCTAATTCATTGGCTTTATTAAGAATAAAGTTAGGGTCTTTAGGAATGCAATGTCCACCAACACCAGCTCCAGGGAGGTGAATGTTTACACGTGGATGCTTATTAGCTAATTTTATCGCATTTAATGCGTCCACTCCAATACCTTCGCAAAACAAAGCTATCTCGTTTGCAAGGGCGATGTTAGTATCACGATACGTATTCTCAATGAGTTTTACAATTTCAACGGTAGCTAAATCTGATAATATTAACTCTCCCTCAGTAACTAGTTTATAAAACTCCATTGCAATAGATGCACTTTTCTGATTAATTCCTCCAATAAGTCGAGAATTGGACTGAATTTCCTCAAGAGTTCTAGTTGGCATGGCACGTTCAGGCGAATATGCCAAATAGAAATCTTCACCAGCTACCAACCCAGAACAATCAAAAATAGGTAAAATCACTTCATTTATAGTACCGGGAGGCAACGTACTTTCAATAATGATAAGTTGTCCAGATCTAAGTTGTTTTGAAACCTCCAAACATGCACTCTTTAGATGAGACAAATCTGGCGTATTATCTTCTTTTATTGGCGTCTGAACCACGATAAGAACTATTTTACATTTTTTTACGACTTCTGAAGGATTTAATGTTGCCCTTAATCGTCCTTCTATACTTCCCTTTTCAATTAAACTTTGAAGACCCTCCTCTTGAACTGATGATTTTTTGGAGTTAACAGCATCTACAATATGTGGATTTAGATCCCCACCCAGAACAGTGAATCCTTTTTCAGCTATTACCGCGGCCATGGGTAAACCGATATGACCCAACCCTATAATACCTACACTACATCTTCTCTTCTTTATTTCTTCCTCTAAAGTACCCATTAATATCCTTCATCCATCTTTGCAGGTATTTTAACCTTTCCTGTGAAACGATTTCATGAAAAAAGTTAAGAGGTGAATAGGTTGCTATTTTCAATAAAACAATCTGAATTACCATTCCAAACCATTTCATTTATTAAAAAAAAGGTTGAATAAGTGTAAAGTGTTTATTTAATCGTGAAAATCCTTTTTAATAGTCAATTTCTGAGTCTTTCCATAAGGTTCTTTTGAGATAATGCCCCTATTTGACAAATTCATAATTATCCTACTTACCTTAGGCCTAGAAAAATCTGTCACTTCAGGTAGCTTATCCTGAGTTAAAACTCCTCCATTTTTCAAGATATATTTGACAATCTTTTCCTCATCCTTAGTTAAAATAGTAAAAGAAACTTTATCCTCCAATTTCCTAAAGCGGACCCAGATTAAGATAGTAGCCGCTCCTAGAACAATCCCTAAAACTAAAGGTATGTAAAATGAGTCATATTGATTAGATTCTCCTTTCCACCCATTATCTATGATTACTAAATCATAACCCTTGGATAACAAGTCTTCCCTAATATTAGGGGAAATCCCTTCAACAAGGTATACCTTTTTAACTCCAATAGTAACAAGAGCTTTTTCTACGCTTGGGGATACCTTATCCCCCTTAACAAACATAATGGGACCTCTAATTGAAGATGCAACCCTTTCTGCAACTAACAATCCTTCATACCCCTCACCCCTAACTAAAACAACCCCTTCTACCTCCTTGAATAGCTCTATTGAGACTCTGGCAGATGTCCCGTACCTATCCCCTTCACTTATTCTATGAGTTATAAACCCCATGTCATCAAGTCTAGATTTTATCATGGGCGAAATTGCTTCTTCCCCCCCAATGATAATAAGATTACTAAAACCTGAAGCTAAATAACCGCCAAGCTGATCTTTAACATCGTCATCTAGATAATCAGGATTGGTGACAACAATAGGTACCCCCGATTTTTGGGCGTACGCTTGGGCGATAACCCAATCCATTGGAAGGTCACTTCTAACAATGATTACATCGTATTGAGGAGATTCGGATGCAATAGTTAAAGGTACAGATACAATAGTTAAAAATAAGGATATTAGGAGAAGCTCTTTCATAGATGTTAATTTCCAAGAATCTGATATAACTTTATCGCTCTTAACATAAATAATGGATAATTAAACAAAATTAAATGCCTAGAAAAATGAGTTTTTTACTCCTTTTAAAACTCTATTAAAAATTTTATCATTACTCTTTAATTCCTTTTCTTCAAATTTAGAGAGTTCTTCAAAAAGTTTTCTTTGCTCATTGTTTAGTTTCCTTGGGGTTAAAAGTTGAACTTGGATATGCAAATCTCCTTTCCCATAACCTCGTACGTTTGGCATCCCTTTTCCTTTCAGTTTAAAAACTGTTCCAGATTGTGTTCCCGGTGGGATAGTAACCTTAGAACTTCCATTGAGAGTTGGAACAGTTATCTTGTCCCCTAGAGTAGCCTGACTTAACCCAACAGCTAATTTTAAATATATATCATTTCCTTCTCTAATGAAACGATTATGTGGTTTCACAGAAATGACCACATAAAGATCCCCCTGAGGTGCTTGTAATTCTCCAGCATCCCCCTTACCCGCAAGTCTAAGTCTTGAACCTGAATCTATGCCTGCTGGAATATTCACCTTAAGTTTATTAGGCTTACGAACCCTACCCTTTCCAAAACATTTTGTACAGGGAGTTTCAATTACTTTACCCTTTCCATTACATTCATTACAAGGGGCAATTTTTGTGAACTGTCCAAAGGGTGTTTGACTGATGTATGATACTTGCCTCTGCCCATTACATGTTGGACACGTCTTTGAAAAAGTACCTGATTTAGCACCACTTCCTCTACACTCAATACACCTCTCCATCCGAGAATATGATACCTTTTTTTCAACACCTTTATATCCTTCTTCCAAGGTTATTTGCAAATTCGCCCTAAGATCTGCTCCTTTCCTAGGTCCTTGTCGATAACTTCCACCTCCAAAAATTGACTCGAAAATGTTACCTAGACCTCCAGATCCGAAGCCAGCATCACCAAAAATGTCTTCAAAGTTAATGCTTCTAAATATATCCTCCTGTGAATAGTTGCCGTTAATACCTGTATGACCAAAACGATCGTACATCCCCCTCTTGTCTTCGTCACTCAAAACCCCGTAAGCAACAGATATATCCTTGAACTTTTCCTCGGCTTCAGATGATTTATTACGATCAGGATGATATTTCATAGCCAATTTACGGTACGCCTTTTTAATCTCCTTATCTGAAGCATTTTTATTGACACCTAGAATTTCATAATAATCCTGTGGCATCTATTTTTTCTCCTCATCTACATCTTCATACTCAGCTTCAACAACCTTTTCATCCTTCGTACCTTCAGCTTCTTTATTGTTTAAATTATTAGATTGCTCTTCCTGAGCTTCTTGTTGAGCTTGTTGGTACATGAGAGTAGAAATTTCGTGCATCACAGTGGTAAGTTCTTCTACCTCTTTTTTAATTTTGGATACATCCTCAGTCTTAAGAGATTCCTTAACCTTAGAAACCCCAGTTTCTACTTTCTCTTTCTGCTCCTTTGAAACTTTATCTCCCAGCTCCTTCAGAGATTTCTCGGCTGTGTATACTAAAGTATCCGCCTGATTAAGAATCTCAACTTTCTCTTTCTTCTTCTCATCCGCTTCTGCATATTTATCAGCTTCTTTTACTTTCATATCTATTTCTTCTTTAGAAAGTTTATTAGGGGCAGTTATAGCCATTTTCTGTTCATTCCCAGAACCTAAATCTTTGGCCGTCACATTTAGAATTCCATTAGCATCAATATCGAATGTAACTTCTATCTGGGGGATTCCCCTAGGAGATGGAGGTATCCCTATAAGATTAAACCTCCCAAGAGAGATATTATCCCCTGCCATTTTACGCTCCCCTTGTAAAACATGTATTTCAACCGAGGTTTGATTGTCTGCTGCTGTTGAAAATATTTGAGTTTTTTTAGTTGGAATTGTAGTGTTCCTCTCTATCAGTTCTGTGCGAACACCTCCAAGTGTTTCAATTCCCAATGTAAGAGGTGTAACATCTAGTAACAAAATATCTTTCACTTCTCCAGCGAGAACACCTCCTTGAATAGCAGCACCCATTGCCACGCACTCCATTGGATCAACACCTTGCTCTGGTTCTTTGCCTACGAAATGCTTGATAAAATCTCGTACAATCGGCATACGAGTTGGGCCACCAACTAAAACAATTCTTCCTATATCTCCAGGTTGCATTTCTGCATCCGCTAAAACCTGACGCATAGGCTTTTCGCATTTTTCCATTATTGGGCGTACAAGTTTCTCAAGGGTTGCCCTTTTTATCTTTGTATCTAAGTGTTTTGGGCCGGCTTTATCAGAAGTTATAAAAGGTAAATTTATAACAGTCTCTAAGGTAGTTGAAAGCTCAATTTTGGCTTTTTCTGCTGCTTCCGTTAAGCGTTGCTTAGATGTTGGATCATTCCTTAAATCAATAACATTATCTTTTTTAAATTCTTCAGCAATGTAATCAACTAGTATCTTATCCATGTCAGTACCACCAAGTTGTGTATCTCCTGAAGTAGAAACTACCTCAAACACGCCTTCACTTAAATCCATTATCGTTACATCCAAAGTCCCTCCACCAAAATCGAAAACCAAAATCTTTTGGTCTCCTTTCTTATCTAATCCATATGCTAATGATGCTGCGGTTGGTTCATTAATAATGCGGACTACTTTAAGGCCTGCGATTTCACCAGCATCTTTAGTTGCTTGTCTTTGATTATCATTAAAATATGCTGGAACAGTTATGACTGCTTTTTTAACAGATTCACCAATGAATGCTTTTGAATCTTGTTTTATTTTTTGAAGAATGAATGAGGATATATCCTGTGGAGTATATTCTTTTTTGAAAATACTATATTTATGCGTAGTTCCAATCTTTCTCTTAGCAGCTACTATTGTACCTTCAGGATTACTTACTGCTTGCCTCCGAGCAGGTTCACCAACAAGCCGTTGTCCATCTTCAGTAAATGCAACAACCGAAGGAAAGGCTTTACCTCCTAATGTAGCTCCTTCGGCACTAGGTATAATTGTTGGTCGCCCTCCTTGTATTACTGCAGCAGCAGAATTACTGGTTCCTAAATCTATGCCTATAATCTTTTCCATTCCCATTTATTTCACCTCTTAGATACCTTGACCTTAGAATATCTGATAACCTTGTCTTTTAGCAAGTAGCCACTTTGGATTTCATCTAGAATTATTCCTTCTTCAGCATCTTTTGTTTGTTCTTTAATTAAAGCATCATGTCTACAAGGGTCAAACTTATCCCCAAGACATTTAATCTTAATTACCCCCTCATTAGCTAGAGTTTCTTTCAATTGATTAACGACCATCTCAACACCCTGTAAAATAGCTCCCTTACTACCCTTGGATCCTCCAGTTAAAGCCCTATCAAAATTTTCGTAAATGTCTATAATCTTTAAAATTAAAGGTTCTCTAGATGAAGTTATAAGAGTTTCTTTTTCTAAAGAAATCCTTTTTTCTAAATTCTCAAAATCTGCCTGTAAATATTTAATCCTACTTTTATAGCCTTCAATCTCTTTATCCTTATCTTCAATTTGTTTTTTTAGAGATTTTAACGTTGATTTAGTTGTCTTTGGACTCATAAAACCACCTTAAAGTAGATGAACTGTATTATATGCACAAAAAACGACTAACAAGAATAAATATTTTAGTAACAAAAAGTTAGAATTTCAAGATTACTCTGAAAAAAATAAAGAGATATTGATGTAAAGTGAAGCCTAAATTAATTGGATTTATATTATAGATGAGACTTCTCAATTTTATCGCAGACCTCATCCAGACATTGAATCCATATATCATCATTTAAATTAGGAAACGAATAAGTTGCATTAACCATAAAAAACCTGCTCAAACTCATTGTTGGGATATTACTAAAATTTTTAAGGCTTTGAAAAGTTGCATTCATTAAATCAAGGTGCGATCCTAGTACCATTACTAAATCCGGCCTTCCATAACCTTCAATTCCACCCCATTTATTATCAGTAGCAACATTGGTTATCTCAACTACAGCCATCTCAACATAATTTGTGAATCCTCGTTCTTTTAGAAATTTACCAGAATGTGCAGTAGCAACAATCGGCATATCTAAAGCTCTAGAGAGTCTAATGATTCTATCAAGTGGAGCTCCATCTAGATCCATAATTCGTGAACCAATAATCACAGTTGGTTTATCTGCATTACTAATAATCCTAACTGCAGTATCTGGTTCAATTGGACGTGCTTGACTAGAGCCTGCATGATGGGTTTTCACCCATGAAGTAATTCGCTCCATCTTAAGATACCCTCTGCCTTATCATTCTCTCAAGAAGCGTTGGATCTGGAATAGTTTTTTCCTTCCACTGGACTTTCTTTAAAATCTTCTTAATTTCATCTTTTTCAGTAATTGGTATATCGCCTTCCACCCGAATATAAGTGTGTATATCTGGAGGCATTCTCCCATAATATCGCTTATATAGATCAGTGTAATGGGTAAGCTTTATCTGTCTCCCTTTTGTAGTATCATTTGGACGCATCACGAGTCGCGCAATAGCTATGATAGCCTCCTCTTTACTTTCTGCCACATATGCTAGATGCGCTGGCATGGCATCACCAATAAGTTTATCACCATTTTTTGCATTGAACAATTCCCAGGTTTTTGGCTTATCGTTCCGACCTAAATAAAGGCGCCTATATTTTACTCCAGTTGGCCCCATTATAGTTGGTATACCCCATCTATTTAAACCAGTCCCGATAGAAAGCGCTTTTTGGGAATAAGTTCCCCAAACAACACCCACAGCACCAACTCGGTTATGGATATAATCTGCGATCTCCTCGAAATTGGCACGGAGATCACGCCTAGCAAAGATGTGTGGAATCTTGATTGCTGCACCTAAAATGTGAGAGTTTGACACACATGATCCACAATTTGCAAGACTTGACTGATCAAAATCGCCAGGATATTTTTCATATAAGGACTTTCCATCCTCATCATGATACATAGCTAAAGACATAGCAGCACACCCACTAGTAACAACGATATAGCGCCTTTTGAGAAATTCTTCAGCAATTTCAGCGACTTCTTTAGCCCCATTAGCATAATTGTTACACCCTGCAAAGGCAACAACCCCTGGTATCTCTCCAAAAACTATTGGACGACCGACATGTCTAATCTCGGTATCTAGGATTGGCCCACGCCCGGATCTTATCATAAATTTCTGTTCTTTTATCATCTTTTCAGATGCTTTCTCCATCATAGAAATTATTGGTATATCTTTTGGACACGCCTGCTCACATCTACCACACCCTATGCAATGTTCGCGAAGCTCAGATAATCCTTCGAAATCTGCTATTTTGCCCTTGGTCATTGCTTCACTAATATGTAAATCTGGTGGACAATGGCGCCTACATTCCTCGCACGCCGTACATTTTTTTGCTTCAATAATAACATTTTTCCCATTAGGTATCGCCTTTCTTCCCTCTCTTAAAGGAGCGATTGCTTCAGCAGCCTTAATAGCAACTTCCCCAACTTTCTCTTCTTTAAGTATCATTGCCCCCCTTATGTCTCTATTTACCAGCTTATTCACAATTTCATCAGCAGGTATTCGAGTCATATCAGGAAGACCTGCAGTTGCTTTATCATTAGTGGTTAAAACTAGAGAACCTACCTTCTCAGCTTCCTCCAAAATATCAGTCCTAATACACTGCTCATCCAATATTATTATATCAGCTATTCCAGAACGAATGAAACGTATTTGCTCAGACATTGGGCCTATTATCTTGGATTTTGGATTCAATCTAGTTAAGTCATGGGCAGTGCAACATATTCCTGCAATCTCCACATCATCCATTTTATTATAGGCTTCCGCATATGTAACAACTTCAGCCCCAGCTGCCACATTGTGCCCTATCATAAGGATAACTGGCTTTTTACCATCTACTGTTCCAGCACCTATCTCTGCTAGAGGTGCATCAGCCTGACCAACAGGGAAATCATAACCTACAATCTGAACTATATCCCCTACCTCTTTCACAAGGTTATCAACCATGCCTATATGTAATGCCTTTGACTCAAAGTCTTTATAGTTACCCTCTTGTCCTGTATGAATTGAGGCTAAAACATTCTGAATTTCCCCCTCGGCATAATCCAAAGCTTCCTTAAAATCTCCCAAAGTTCGAGGTTTTATTCCTGTAACCGTTCGTGTAATAGGTGCCTCACAAGCAATATCAAGCCCCATATCTATTTTAAAATCATTTCCAAGCCTCTGAATCTGAACCCCTAAAACATGTCTCGCATGAGCTCCGTGACAAGCCGCACCTATTACGGATTCTAGAGCAATCGTACGTGCTTGTTGATTCTTTTGATCAATTCCACATGCCCCTTTCTTTCCATTTGTTAGGTCACATTTCCCATATGCACAATTACAACACATATCGCATATAGGAGAATAAAAAGGATCATAACGATTCAATAGTTTCATATCCCATTCTCTTAACTCTGAAAGAGTGGGCATAGGTGTAGGACCCATAGGTTCATCCCAATCATCCTCAATTTTACCTAGTACTATTTCAACATTCCCCATTTTTAAACTTGGAGATTTCATTTGATCTATCTTAACTTTTTGATTATTAACCATATTTTAGCCACCCAATTATGAAAATAATTCTTAAGGATTAGATAAATAATTATTCCCATTTACAAATATTATTTGAAATGCGAAATAAATGAGCAATCTTTTTTCGTATTTATTCCTCCATTTACTAACTTTCAACCGAAATAGGCAGGGATAAATTAGCAATTATTTTGTTAGTTAAGTAATAAGTAGATTGATAAATTATAACCTATAAAAAGGTATATGCAAAATGCCCCCTTTTAAAAATCATCTGGAAACAAGCAAAGAGAGAACCGGTAACGAGCACATTCAAGTTCATGAATGGCTTGATATTAACTTAGAAAAAAAATCTTACAGACACGATCTGTTAAATATATCTGAAAATTACACACATGTGATCAACACTTTTGGATACGAAGGTGGATTGGAATGGTTGCACCATATAACCCAAGATCTAGAAAAGAAAACAAATGAGATAGAACTCTTAAAAAAAATTGGGGTGCCTCAAAAAGCTATTCAGCATAGCATTAAAGTGGCAGAAAAATCGTTGGAAATTGCAGCAAGGGTAAAGAAAAAAACTGATATTGAAATAATTCGACAAGGGGGCCTATTCCATGATATAGGTAAATCAAAAACTTTTGATATTGAACACGGTAAAATAGGGGCTGAGATAGCTCTGGAACTAGGGATGCCCAAGAATGTTATGTCTATTATAGAAAAGCATATACGAGGAGGTATGAGCAAGGTAGAAGCAGAAGAATTAGGACTTCCTATTAAAGATTACCGTCTGAAATCCTTAGAGGAAAAGATAGTAATTTACAGTGATCGGATTGTAGATATAATCCAGGACAATGTGGCTACCGATAAAGAAGCAGAATTAAAATTTGAAGAAATACTTGAAAAATACGAAAGGTACGGAAAAACCTCCAAAACAAAAGCAAGATATTTTAATCTTCATAATGAGATACAAAACTGGATGAAAATGTGAATCCTGAAAAAATAATCGATTTCTTTAGCCTTCGCCGGAATGTTGCAGTGGTTTCAGGTGCAGGTTTTCTTTTATCATTAGGGGAAGAATTGTGGTCAAGATTTCTTCCTAAATATCTTGAAGTACTAGGATCAAGTGTTTTTGTAATAGGACTTTTTGGGTCACTTAAGGATTTGTTGGATGCAATTTACCAGTATCCTGGAGGCTGGGCAGCTGATAAATTTGGGAGAAAAAAGTCTTTAGTAGTATTTAGCTTATTAGCATTAATAGGGTATTGGGTATATCTCCTCTCTCCTTCCTACCCATTTATATTCCTGGGATTGTTTTTTGTAATGGCCTGGAGTAGTCTAGCTCTACCAGCAACCTTTGCGATAATAGGGGATTCTCTACCAATTGAAAAAAGAACAATGGGATTCACCGTACAATCGATCTTAAAGAGAGTACCCATCGTTATAGCTCCCCCTCTAGGGGGATTTATAATTTTTAAATATGGACTTGTAGATGGTTTCAGGATAGGAGTTATTATAACCATAGCATTTGCAATCCTTGCAGTTATTATCCAACGAAATTATTATGTAGAAGCTTCCTATAAGACCACAAAAAAAAGCAACTTTTTTAAACAGTATCATGAAATGAACACAAACCTTAAAAGACTCCTTTTGACAGACATTCTCATAAGATTTTCAGAGGGGATCCCGAAAGTTTTCTTAATCCTTTACATAATAAATGTGTTAGGATTTAATTCCTTACAGTTTGGTTCTTTCATAGCTATTCAAATGCTAGTCTCTATTATCATTTATGTACCTGTAGCTAAATTTGCTGATAAAATCGGACGGAAACCATTTATTACTCTTACATTTATTTTTTTTTCTTTATTTCCTCTAGCAGTTGTCCTTTCAAACAACATTGAATTCTTAGTATTAGCATTTCTTATTGCAGGACTCCGCGAGATAGGGGAACCTGCAAGAAAAGCCTTGATAGTTGATCTAGCTCCAAAAGAAGCAAGAGGACGACAGGTGGGCGTTTACTATCTGATAAGAAGTTTAGCTGTTTTTCCAGCGTCAATTGTAGGGGCGTTTCTCTGGACACTCTCACCTCAGCTTCTTTTTTATATATCCTCTGGTATTGGTGTTCTAGGTACAATCATCTTTATTATTACTGTAAAAGAGAATTATCTTTTCAGAAAATAATACAACTCAAAAAAAGACATATTATAAATTTTAGTGATGAAAGAAAGATTATTCACCTTTTATTCTTACTTCCTTTTTGCTTAGCCTGCTTTGCCATATCACCGACTGTTGTGGCTACAAAGACACGACCTTCAGGGTGATAAATGTTAACTAAGGAATTGTCATCAACAAGTTCTTTCAGCGATTTAATAGATTCAGGATTGCAAGTAGCACCTAAAGCACAAGCTGAAGTCGCTCTAACTTCTTCCCTAGAATCTTTAAGTAGACCTAGTAAGAGTGGGATAGAATCTTGAATTAAGTCTGGGTTGTTAATACCAATCAGGGCAAGAGCATAGGCTGCGTTTTCTTTAAGTATAGGATCATTTTTAAGAAATTCTATAAGACGAGGGATTATATCTTTTACTAAGTCAATATTTTCTTTTCCTATATGCCCAAGTATGTAAATCGCATTAGTTATTATTACATCATTTTCATAGTCAAGGGCTTGAATAAAATCTTTTGAATAACTCGTTAATAATGCGGGATTTCCTCTTGCAAATAAAGCCAGAGAGCACGCGGCATTTGCCTTAATGATATCACTACCATTCTTAAGATAATAAATGAGTTTGGTAACAGCTTCGCCAACAAGCTCTGGGTGATCCTCACCTATTAACGCTAGCGCATAACTGGCATTACGTCGAATATTCAGGTTATTATCATCAAACAGTTTAAAGAATTTGTCGACTCCAGATTGAATAGCATCTGGCATACTATCCCCAAGTGTGGCGAGGGTAGCAACAGCGGCTGACCTTACACCTTCATCCTCATCCTCTAACAAAGAAAATAGGATATCAACAAATTTTGCTACTAATAATGGATCCTCTTCTCCCAATTTACATAGGACATAAATAGCATTTGTTTTGACCTCTGGATTACTTCCTTGTAAAAACTCCCTAAAAAGATGACTATCTTTCTTAGCAACTTCTTCAAGTTTCAAATCAGAATTTAGATCTGTACTCATTGTCTTAATTATAAATGTTCACAACCAAAATAAAACTATAAATTCTGTTTTTTATTAATTAACAGTGGATAATATGATAAATTCTATAGAAACAATATTCAGAAAATTCAAATGAAAGAAACAAAACAGAATTATAATATTATTGTACTAAAAGAGATATAATAATCAATAAACTATGGGAACAAAAGATATTCATTTAAATATATTAATGTATCCAATTCATGAATGTTAAAATGAACAAGAAAACAATTACAATTATTGGTGCAGGAAATGTAGGAGCAACAACTGCACAACTAATTATAGCTAAGAGACTTGCAAATGTAGTAATGGTGGATATCGCTGGTGATTTAGCCAAGGGCAAAGCGTTAGATATTGCAGAAGCATCTCCACTTGAAGGACTAGATTGCGAAATATCTGGGGGAAAAGATTACAAAATAACCTCTGAATCGGAAATAGGGGTTATAACTGCAGGTTCAGCCAGGAAACCTGGGATGAGTAGAGAAGACCTATTAAGAATCAATGCATCAGTTATAAAATCCGTAACTAAAGAGTTCATCAAATACTCCCCCAAAGCTAAAATCATAGTAGTAACCAATCCATTAGACGCCATGGCCTATGTATCTATGAAGGCTTCAAAGTTACCTCGAAATAGAGTTTTAGGAATGGCTGGTGTTTTAGATTCCACCAGGCTATCTTTTTTTGTTTCTCAAGAACTTGGAATAAACCCCACTAAAATAAAATCCATTGTACTTGGTAGTCATGGTAACTCAATGGTTCCTTTAATTAACCATACAACTGTAGATGGAAAAGCAATTACTTCAATTTTATCAAAGGAAAAAATACAGGTATTAATTGATCGTACCAAGAAAGGAGGTATTGAGATGGTAAATCTTTTAAAAAATGCAAGTGCTTATTATGCTCCAGCTGCATCTATAACCCGAATGGTAAGGGCTATATTAAAAGATGAGAAAGAAATCCTGCCTTGTTCAGCATACCTAAAGGGAGAATATGGTATAGAAGGGTGTTTCTTGGGTGTTCCAGTTAAACTTGGATCAAAAGGAATAGAAGAAATTGTAGAGTTGAAACTAGATGATATCGAACTAAAAATGCTAAATGAATCAGCACAAATTTCAAAGAATCTTATAAAAAAATTGGAGGACTAGATGAGATTTTTTGGATTCAAAATTTCGTCAGCTTCTGACTTAGATAATATCCCCTTTTCAATCGCTAAATCTTTTATTTTTTTATCAGTGCGATAAGCTTCCTTAGCTAACTCTGTAGCTTTCGTGTAACCTATTTTAGGACTTAAAGCGGTAACAAGCGCTGTACTCATCTCAGCTAATTCTTTACAATGTTCATCATTGGACTTAATACCCTCTACACATTTTTTAGAAAAAATTCTAATCCCATTTCCAAGAATTTCAATAGAATCGAGGATATTCCATGCTATTACAGGCATATTAACATTTAGCTCCATCTGCGCCCCTCTACACGCACTCGCAACTGTTGTGTCATTTCCAATTACCTGATGACATATCATGTTCAGCATCTCAGCCATAGATGGATTGATTTTTCCAGGCATTATAGAAGAACCTGGTTGAACAGGTGGTAGGGTTATCTCTCCTATCCCTGCTCGCGGACCAGAACTCATAAAAATTAAATCATTTGCAATTTTACCTAAAACAACAGCAATGTACCGCAACGAACCACTCAATTCAAGAGCTTCAAGAGTATTTTGCCCCATCTCAAAGTAGTTGGCAGTTTGAATAAATTTATGTTTAGTAATAGAGTTTATCTCAATAATAACAAACTCAGAAAATTGCTTATGAGCATTAATACCTGAACCAACAGCTGTTCCTCCAATATTAAGTTGGTTTAATGCATCAATAGACTGACTAATTTTATCAATTGATTTGTCTATTGCTGCTTCATAAGCCCCAAATTCTTGCCCAAGAGTGATAGGTACAGCGTCTTGAAGATGGGTTCTACCAATTTTTACAAAAGTGCTAAATTCAGATTTTTTTATTCCAAGTGCTCTTTGAAGACTTTTAATCGCAGGCAGAAGATTATCCTCAATTGTAAGAAGTGCTGAAATATTTATTGCTCCGTGGATTGTGTCATTTGTTGATTGTGCCATATTTACATGATCATTAGGATGAACAATTGAATAATCTCCTTTCTCACCACCTAAAGTTTCAATCGCGCGATTTGCTATAACTTCATTAGCATTCATATTTTGAGAGGTGCCTGCACCCATCTGATAAACATCAAGAACAAAATGATCATTAAATTTACCTTGAATGACCTCTTCTGCGGCTTCTACAATAGCATTCCCAATCTCCTTATCTAGAATCTCTAATTTTATATTAGCTAAAGCAGCGGCTTTTTTGATAATTCCTTGGGATTTTATGAAGCTTGGCTGAAGCCTTCTTCCAGATATAGGGAAATTCTTAATGGCTCGCATAGTTTGAGCACCATAATATGCATTATCAGGAACCATTACATTCCCTAAAGAATCAATTTCTTTTCTAAACATTTTATTAGAAAAAATTGAGTTAATATTATATAAAATTATTTCGCAACCTCAAATTAAGAAAAAAACAAATTAATAAATTGTAACAAAATAACTGATTCACCTATAGATGTAGTTAAAAAAAGTATTATTTTAATGTTGATTGCCTCATTATTTCAACCTCGGTTCGTTGCACAGGGATATGGACTAAGGAAGGAACTCCATTATTTAGAGCCTCCTTTAAAGTTGGATATACATCCCCTGTATTTGTAATATCAAATGCCTTTAGTCCACTTGCCTCCGCTATTTTGCAGAAATCAGGATTATGCAAGTTTGTTCCGAAAATTTTTTTCCCAGCAATGTTTTGTTTGGCAGCAACGATTCCAAATGAAGAATTATCAAATACCACAATAGTCATATCTATCTTTTTTTCTACAATAGTTGGAAGATCTGATAAAGACATTTGAAGTCCACCATCCCCTATAACCGCCACGATTTGTTTTTTAGGGAAAACTATGCTCCCTGCTATTGCAGCAGGAATTGCAAATCCCATAGAAGCCAGCCCTATTGAAAGAAACAGGGTTCGGTTAGCATGAACATTCCAATAACGAGTCATAAGATATTTTAAGGCTCCTGTGTCAACGCAGATGACAGCATTATCATCAGTTGCATTACGCAAATCCTCTATTAATTGCTGTGGATTCACGGGAAACTCTTCATATTCTTGATTATTGAAAAGTTCTCTTGTAATCATTTGTTTGTAATTTACTATCTCACCCACATTTATTCGCTTAATTGCAAGTTTAGACAACGCATTAAGGATTGCTCCAATATTGCCTAGAACCTCAAAACATGGATTGTATGCCTCATCAACATCGGCAGGCAAATTATCTATATGTATAATTTCAGCACCCTTTTTA
>CAYZUE010000003.1:0-48738 GCA_964481825.1 Candidatus Hydrothermarchaeota archaeon
GCCACCGTAACTCAGCTGGTAGAGTGCCTGTTTCGTAAACAGGATGTCACGGGTTCAAATCCCGTCGGTGGCTTACCTTGACCACATCAAAAGCCTATGAAATTATTACTTTTTTGGTCCGAATCCGACAACTGTCTCCGGTTTTATCCTGTAGGTTACTCTAACCTCTCCTTCTTGCCGAAATGGGTACCTGTCCACTTCAAGGTATTTTTTCGCTAATCTGTCTATATGGGCGTCGGCATCACTCTCCGTGACATTAACAACCCTGCCGCGGACTTGAAGGTAACGGTAGGGATTTTCTGGGTCTAATATGGAGAGGGCCACCTTCTCCCTACTCCGCATATTCTTATCCTTTAGCCTGCCTTTAGCGGAGTTGATGTAAACGTCATTACCATCCAAATTAACCCAAACAGGCGTTACCTGGGGGGTTCCATCGGGCATGATGGTTGCTAGGTTGGCAAAAGCTTTTTTCTCAAACAGATCCCTATATTTTGTTGGTATAACACTTCCTTGATAATACGAAAAAGGAGATTCCTCCACCATTAAAACACCTCAGTTAGTTTTCTTTGAAATTCTAGTCTATATAAGCTTGACGCATTTTATTAAGCATCCCTTTAGAAATTCAAGTTCACCTACTCCAAGCAACCCTTAAAGTTTTAAAATAATGAAGCATGAAGATAACAGTATTTTAGATTAGTATTTATTTAATTGTAAGTTTTCAAACTATTAAATTTATCTTTATTATTCCACTAAAATCCTAGCTCCGTCCAGAATATTCAATCTTTTTAATATCTTCTTCCCAAAAGGATTTTCCACAATTTTGACAAAACGGAGCCCAGAGATTCACTTCTTTTTTACAGAATGGACATCCCCAGATTTTACCGGTTCCAAAACAAACCTTACATCCGGTTTTCTCGACTGAATGACATTTGATTGGGCAAACTATTACTTCTGTATGTCTACATTTCTCACATGCACATTCTTTGGTACCATCACAGTGGGTACATGTTATTTTTAAATCAGTCATAATTAACCTTTTACATACATGTATTTTGATAAAATACTAAAGAAACCCTCAAATTTAAGCTTTAAATAGTTTTATTCAATTTCAATAATCCCTGCAAGATTTGATATTTAATTGACCCGTAACATAGCATTCTAACTATTATGGATTTTAATAATAAAAAATTAGTTGAATAAAAAAAAATAAGAATACTTATATGCATAAAAATAAATGAATTTAAAGGGAATATTAATGAAAAAGGGGATATTACTTTTCATAGCTGCAATATTTGGGTTTCTAATCTTAACAACTATTGTTTTTTCATATGACAATTCAGAAAACAGAATAGAATTAATAAATTTAAAATCTGAAGTAACTGAAAAAGCACTAAGCCTTGATATTCTTCCAAATCACCAGAAGATAAAAGGTGTTGCCTTGATTATTTTGGGGTTAGTATTTTTAATAGTTGTTCCACGTCTTGTGGGATTTGTATTAAAAATAATTGGTTTAGCCCTTCTTATTGGTGGTATTGGAACTTACTTGTATGAACCCCTTCGGGTATCATTCCCCCAATTTTCACCTATTATACCAATTCTAGCAGGTCTAGCTATTATCTTCATTGGCAAAGGCCTTGCTAAAACTATAGTTCGAATAATGGGACTAGCTTTAATCGCGTGGGGATTGTTGAATATAGGGCTTATCTAATTATTGGAATTTTTTCTCTGCATCTGATACATCTATTATCTTCAGTTAAATCTATCCTTCTAATCTCAAATCCATATCTTTTGATTACGATCTTACCACAGTTTGGGCAGTAAGTGTTCTCTCCTTTATGCCCTGGGATATTACCAGAATAAACGAATTTAAGCTTTTTGAGACCTATATCTCTTGCCTTATCGATAGTTCTGGGGGGAGTAGGATTAATACTTGACATCTTAAAGTCAGGATGAAAACGAGTAAAATGGACTGGGATGTTAGCATCTAATCCCGATACCCATTCTACAAATTCCGTAAGTTCCTCCTTTTTATCGTTTTTCCCTGGTATAATAAGATATGTTAACTCTAGGTGAATGTCTTTCTTGGAGATCGACTCAACAGTATCTAGGACAGAAGAAAGATTTGCTCCAGATATTTCATTGAAAAATTCATTACTGAAACCTTTAACATCGATATTTACTGCATCAAGGTAAGGTGATATTAGGTCAAATGCTTCTTCAGTAAAGTATCCATTGCTCACATATACTGTATAAAGATCATTCTTTTTAGCAACCTTTGCAGAATCGAGAGTGTACTCAAACCAAATAGTGGGTTCGTTATATGTCCAGGCTATTCCATCACATGAATAATCCTTAGATAATGATATTGCTTTTTCAGGAATATATTCAGATAAAGAATCATTTGCATCCTCAAGGGAATTCTGAGAAATAGTATAGTTTTGACAGTGAAGGCATCTAAAATTACAACTCATTGTACCTAATGAAAAAACTCTTGTACCTGGATGAAAATGAAATAATGGTTTTTTCTCTATAGGATCTGGGGATGCAGACGAAGCAAGAGCATAGTTCAGCGTGTACAGAGTCCCTTTCCTGTTTTCTCGGACATCACAATAACCTCGTTTATTGTCGGGGATACTGCAATGACGATAACAAAGACCGCATTCAACCTTGTTATTTTGTTTAGCCTCCCAGATTAATGCTTTTTTAATCATGCCTCCCTCATTAACGAAGTTTCACATTTAAAAATTTGATTTAAAAGCCTCATATCCCCGTAGTTCGATATTTTCTTCGCTCCCATCATCTCTTATCAATTTATTCCCATTTTTTACAATTTCGCCGATGACGCTGAAAGATGTTTGCAATTGCTCCATTTTTCTTTCTACAACAGCTAGATTTTGTTTGGGTAATGTAAATAAAAGCTCATATTCACCACCATTATACAATAGAATTTCATCTAAATTAATTCCTGCTAATTCTGATATCTCCCCTAACTCCTCATCACACGGTATATCCTTTTCGTAGATTCTAAAACCTACCTTACTAGACTTAGCTATTTCATGAATAGTATATGCTAATCCATCAGAAATATCTGCACATGAAGAAGCGTATTTATTTATTGCAATTCCCTCTTTAATCCTTGCCTGCGGCTCAAAAGCAGCTTTGATGAATTTGGTTGGCACATCCAATTCTTTTATCATTGCATAAAAGCCGGCAGCACTTGAACCTATCATTCCTGTTGTACATATTAAATCATTAACTTTTGCTCCTGATCGCCTTAAAACTCTATCTTTTTGAACTTTCCCAAGGGCGATGCCTGTGATTAATAACTCATCTTGCTCCTTAGTATCCCCTCCTAAAACGCATGTATTGTGGTCCGTACATGCCTGCCCAATTCCTTGAGCAAGCCCTTTGATAAAGTTCTCTTCAGTATTTTTTGGAAGGCCATATGAGAAGAGGAGGCCTAAAGGATTGGCACCCATAGAAGCAATATCACTTAAACATGCATTTACTGCATATTTCCCGATATTCTGAGGAGACATCTCAAGCGGAAAATGAGTTTTCCTTGAAAGTAAATCAGTTGAAACAACCAGATAGTGGTTTTCATCCTGCTCAATAATGCATGAATCATCACCCATTCCAAGAACTGCTTTATCGCAATCCCCATAGATTTTTTGGAATATTTTTATTATTTTACGCTCGCCTAGTTGTGAGAGATCCATTATATTTCACTTTAATAATTTTAAATATTAAATTTAACTAATTAGAGTAGATATTTTTACTACATTATTAATTATATTATACTTCATATCCAATATTTTTTCATATATGATGTATCCTTTTAATTTTATAATATTCTGGATTTTTATTTATGGAAACAAATGAACGATTGTTAAAATATCTATAAATTAAAAAATCTCTTCTTAAAAAAATAATGCGTTAAAATAGTTCAATGAGAATCATCGACGAAGATATCAATGGCGATAAGATAGTTATTAGGAGAGTATGATCTTACCACCCTTTTATTTAATATGTTAATTTTTCTTTTTTTATTTTTAGCAATATTTTTTATAAATATGATTTTTGAATCGTATAGATCATCCTTATATGAAATAGAGTAAAAATGGATAACTCCTTTTTTAATTACATCAAATGCTAGACTTAAATATTCATCTGAGCTTTTTGGGAGGTTCATAATAACTCTATTTGCAATACCTTTAGGAGCAACATCTAGACAGTTTCCAAAAACTGGAATAACTTTGTTTACAACATTATTTAAGATTATATTTTTCTTCAAATACTTGTAGGCTAATGGATTTGCATCCATAGAATAAATTTGAACATCGCGATTTTTAGCTAATATAATTGAAAAGGGTCCAACACCTGAAAAAAAATCAATAATAACCTCCCCATCTCTAACTATCTCTAATATTCTATTCCGCTCATACGCTAATCGTGGTGAGAAATAAACTTTTGAAACGTCCAACATATACCTACAACCGTATTCATTATGTTGAGTTATGGTACCTTTTCCCCCTCCAAGATGTACAAGTTCCCGAGTACGAGATTTACCTTTAACAGAACCGGCTTTCTTATACACTTTTTTTATATTTCTATGAGCCTTAAGAAGGCTGTCGGCTATTTTATTTTCATAGGAAGCAAGAACACTAGGTACTCTTATTATGGCTATATTGCCAATGACATCGTATGAATGACCAAAAATATCAATTTGTGATTGTGAAAGGAATTCTTTGAGATAATCTTGAAATTTGAATCTGTGGTCATCAATGAACTCCTCTTCAACGACTTTATAAATCATTTCCACCGGATATTTTATAGGAAATATTACATAGTCCCTGCGCCTTTTGACCTTTTTACCACTGTCAAAGACACCTAAGCTTTGTAAGTGTTTTTTAACATTCTCGGCATCCTTTACCGGAACTTTTAAACCGTTACTCATAGACTTTACCATTATGCTTACCTTTATTGGGCTCGGGTTACACGATGCGGAAGATTTAACCATTCGAGGGCTTAAAGAAGCACGAAGCTGTGACTTATTATTTCTTGAAGAGTATACAAGTATTTTGTCAGGAGCAGAGAAGGGAGATATAGAGAAAGTTATCAATCAAAGTGTTAGATTGTTGAAGAGGGAGGACATAGAAAGTAGGGAAGGGATTATACTGGAACCAGCACAGAAAAAAAAAGTTGGATTACTAATTCCTGGAGACCCTCTTATATCAACAACCCACGTTTCGCTACTTTTGAGTGCAAAAGAACTTGGAATACGAACTAAAATAGTCCATAATGCTTCAATCGTTTCAGCCGCCCCATCTAAATCAGGTATGCAAAACTATAAGTTCGGTATGTCTGCGAGCATCCCATTTCCTTATGGTTTTGTTCCTGAAACCCCATATAATGTATTGAAACAGAATCTAGAACTAGGATTGCATACACTTTTATTTCTAGATATTGAAAACAATGAGAAAAAAAAATGTATGACTGTTAATCAAGCAATTGAATATCTGTTAAATATAGAAAACAAACGGAGGGAGGATGTATTTACCCTTAATACTCTTTGCATTGCTTTATGCAATATTGGATCCAATAAAGAAATTATAAGAGCTGATAAAGCTAAGAAATTATTAAAATTGAATTTTGGTCCGGCTCCACATTGTCTAATTGTTCCAGGAAAACTGCATTTTATGGAGAAGGAATATCTAAAAGGATTTGCTGAATTAAAATAAAATTATATTCTTCACAAATCAGAAGAATAATTTGATTTATTTTAAACCATAAACTTTACAAATAATCCTAGTTAATTTTATTTAAAAAAAAAGGTGGGTAATTTATTGAATCTTGAAAAAAAGGGGATTAGGGTATTGGGAATTGCTGAGAGTTTTAGGAAGGAAAGAACTGAATCAATATTGGCAGGTGTGATAATGAGAGCCGATCTTCAAATTGACGGATTTGGAATTACCCAGATAACAGTTGGGGGAACTGATGCAACTGAGGGAATTATAAAAATTATTAGAACTATGAACAGAAAGGATATTAATGCGATTTTCTTAAATGGATGTATTATAAGCTGGTTCAACATAGTTAACTTAAATTTAATACATGAGACATTCCATTTGCCAATTATATGCATTACATATGAGGAATCAGAAGGGTTAGAAAAATATATCAGAGAATATTTTGAAGATTGGAAGATACGGCTTGCAAGCTATATCCTCCTTGGAAAAAGAAAAAAGATAAAATTAAATAATGGTCACAAGATTCTAATCCGTTGGATTGGAATTGAGAAAGAAAAAGATGTTAAAAATTTATTGGATAAATTCACCATTCAAGGAGCAGTACCTGAGCCCTTAAAGGTATCAAGACTCCTTGCTCGCGCATTATTGGAGGAAAAATGATAGATTTATTAAAAGTTATTTGGAAAATGGAGATTCAGAATATCCCTGTAGAAAGTGCTAGTATTTTAAATAGATTTGAAGAGAGAATTATTAAAAAGGCAATTAAAGAAAAATTAATAAAAAGTTCAGGAAATACACTCCAATTAACGGAGCAAGGTAGAGAAAAAATTAAAATTGTTGCTTGTGGTGGAGTTTTTGATATTTTACATCCAGGTCATGGATTTTTCCTTCAAAACGCAAAAAAATATGGGGATATTTTAGTTGTTATAGTGGCACTTGATTCCACGGTAAAAAAAAGAAAACGGATTCCAATTATAAATCAAGAACAGAGATGTGAACTGGTGAGCCATTTAAAACCAGTAGATTATTCAGTATTAGGGAAAGAAGGCGATATCTTAAAAATCATAGAAACATTAAATCCATCTGTGATTGTTCTTGGACCAGATCAAAGACATGACAAAGAAAAAATGGAAGAAGAATTAATGAAAAGAGGATTAAAGGTGAAAATTAAAAGGATAAAAAAATACTATGAATGCCCCCTACATAGTACTAAACTTATAATTGATAAGATATTAAACAGATATCAACCAAAATGAATTACCTTAGAGGACACCATCTTATCTGTCTTCATTTCTTCACTGGAGAAGGATACGATGAAAAATATATCAGAAATCTAAAGCGTGTTCTTAAAATGGCACATAGAGACGGAATTATTGTTCAAAAAAATACTGATGATGTGTGTGCTGCCTGTTTACATTTTTCTGAAAAAAAATGCAATTATAATAAAAACAGTGATGAAAAAATTAAGTGTTTAGATAAATTAGCTCTAAAACTACTCAGTATAGAAATTGGGTCCAAAGTTAACTGGTATGACTTAAAAAATAAGGTTTCAAAAATATTCACCGAATGGAGAGATGGCGCATGCAACAAATGTGAATGGTTAAGCACATGCGAATCAACAGAACTTTGGAAGAGATTAAATTCGCCCTGATTATTCTAGCTCCTTTTTACGCTTTATCATTTTAACTACACTTTCAACTGCCCGCTTCGCGTATTTAACTCGTTCATGTGCCTCAAGCCTACTTAAACCTGGGCCAGAAACTCCAAGAGATACTGGTTTATTATAATCTAAGGCTAAATCGGCAATTTTCCTGGAGGAATGCTGTATAACTATATCATCGTGCCCGGTATCTCCTTCAATAACAGCACCGAGAGTTACCACACCGTCAATATCTTTTTTCTCTAAAAGGATTTTAACAGCCAAGGGCATGTCGAAAACTCCTGGAACTTTAACAACTTTCGTTATATCAGCCCCTAAGAAATTAGCGTGTTCCTTAGCTAGCTCAACCATCATGTAGGTTATGTCGTAATTAAATTCTGATGCAACAATTCCAATTTTCATTTTTTTCCATCTCCTTGATAAAATCGATTTATGCCATATTTCGGCAGGTTAATATATAAATAGTTTTTGAGTAGGTACTCATTATTGAGTTAATTATTTTTTTAATGGCGAGACGTTAGTACCACCTTCACGTTGCCCCGTTCCAGCATTTTTTGTTAGTTTTTCAGGATATTTGAGTAAATTAATCAAGTTATGAGCATGTTTTCGAGCTCTATTTTTACACAACCTCAATAAAAATTTTTCATCTTCAACTTCATCTTCATAAACAAAGACTTCCAAAACATGTTTATTGGTCATTAATTGGACTTGAATAATTCCTTGAGAAGCTTCATGTGCACAAACCTTATCTATATCTTCTTTCCCGGGCATTCCGAAGGCCATTACAGCTAAACAATCACGTTCATCTAGCAGTTTTTTGCAAGCTACTGGCAAGTCCTTAATTCCAGGAACTGTATATCTCTCAAAGATTATGCCAGTTGTGTTCTCTCTAATCTCAGCAATAGCTTCCTCAGCAAAATTAAAGCGAGAAAATGTAGTATCTGCAATGCCTACTTTCATAATTATAATTTAAATATAGGACGGTATATAAATACAGTAGCTATGGTCGCAAATAGAGTAAAAAGGGTAGCACCATCGGCTACTCTCAGCATAACGGGAAAAGCTAAGGCCCTGAAAGCAGCTGGATCAGATATCATAAGTCTGAGTGCAGGAGAACCAGATTTTGACACCCCCATACATATTAAAAATAGCCTTAATAATGCTGTTGAAAATGGATTTGTTTATTACACACCAAGCGCAGGTATAATAGAACTACGTAAAGCAATTTCCAAGAAACTTAGAACTGATAATAAAATTGCTTACGACCCTAAAACAGAGGTGATATGCACACCAGGGGCAAAGCATGCATTATTTGAAGCGATTTTAGCTATTACGAATCCAAAAGATGAAATTCTCATTCCATCACCTTTTTGGGTGTCTTACGAGCCTATGGTACAATTAGCGGGGGGAAAGCCTGTTTTTATAGAAACCAACGAAGAAAATAGATTCCAACTAACTTCTGAAGCTTTAGATAATAAAATAACAAAAAAGACTAAAGGGATAATAATTAATTCTCCAAATAATCCTACCGGTGCTGTTTTCAAAAAGAAAGACTTGAAGGAAATAGCAGGAATATGCTCTGCCAATGAAATAAAAGTAATATCAGATGAAATATATGAAAAGATAATTTACAGTAAAAAGCACATTAGTATTGCTACATTTCCTGAAATGAAGGAGAGTACCATTACAATAAATGGATTCTCCAAGGCATACTCCATGACTGGATGGCGTTTAGGTTATGCTGCTGCACCTTCCGAACTAATAACTGCGATGGGACGAATCCAAGAGCACTCAGTATCCTGTCCAACGTCTTTTGTCCAAAAAGCAGGAATAACTGCATTAGAGAGTTCGCAAGAATGTGTAAAACAGATGGTAAAAGAGTACAGAAAACGAAGGAACGTAATTGTGGAATATCTTAACAATATTGAAAATGTGACCTGTACAATGCCTGATGGATCTTTTTATGTATTTGCTAATTTTTCATTTTATGAAAAAGACTCTCTAAAACTAACCGATTATCTATTAAGTAAAGGTGGAGTATCTGTAATACCTGGATCCGCATTTGGTGATTTAGGAGAAGGCTATTTAAGAATTTCATATGCAACAAATATAGAAGATATATTAGAGGGACTGAAACGGATAAAGAAAGCAATTAAAGAGTTGAATTAAATGGATGTATCGATAATAGCTGGGAGTAGTTCAGATGAAGATCTTATAAAGAAAGTTGAGAAAATCCTTGAAGAATTCGGTGTAAAATATGAATCTAATATTGCATCAGCACACAGGAATCCTGAGAGAGTTAGAGAAATAACCAATAATTCAGAAGCTAAGGTTTTCATTGCAATAGCAGGACTAAGTGCAGCATTACCTGGAGTAATTGCATCTTTCACACTAAATCCTGTCATAGGTCTACCAAAAAATGTAAAACTAGATGGTCTTGACTCTCTGTTATCAATGGCTCAAATGCCCCCTGGTATCCCTGTAGCAACTGTTGGAATAGACAACGCGAAGAACGCCGCTATCCTTGCAGTAGAAATTCTAGCATTAAGCGACCCTGCTCTTTGGGAAAGGCTTCAGGAGTACAGGGAGAAAAACAGGTAATGGCGAAGTTTTATCCTGCACTTGATGACGGTTTGGCGAAGTTCATCGATGCCCAGAAGATCTTCTTCGTCGCTTCTGCTCCCCCTGATTCAGGGGAAAGGGTTAACGTATCGCCGAAAGGATACTCCTCCTTCTCGGTGATTGACAGCAAGACAGTTGCTTATATTGACTACCCCGGCAGCGGCAATGAAACCGCGAGGCACATTGCCCGGGGGGGTATGGTAACTTTGATGTTCTGCAGCTTTGACAGGACGCCCATGATTCTCCGGCTGTACTGCAAGGGGGAGGCGATTCCCCTTGAAAAAGCCCATGATATAGCGATCGGGATGAAGCGAGAGATACCCCCCAACGCTAGGCAAATAATACTCCTGCACATTGAGGAGGTCATGACGAGCTGTGGCGACGGCGTGCCATACTTCAAATATCTAGGAGAGCGGAAACCCTAAGAGCAGTGTATGTGAAAGTTGACTAAGAGCAAGATGGAGGGGAGTATATCATGACCATCAGGAGATAATTTTATTTTTTTGATTCTTTCAGAATCCTCATTGAGCAGAACTCGCCACACATAGTGCATGCATTGTGTGTCTTTGGAGTGCGTCTACTCCTGAACTCCCTAGCTTTATTTGGATCGATACAAAGTCTAAACTGATCTGCCCAATTAAGATCGACCCTTGCCTTGGCCATTTCGTTATCAAGTTCGATATCGATTTGATTTGTTAAATCTGCTGCATGAGCTGCAATCTTAGATGCTATTACACCGTCTCTGACATCATCTACAGTGGGGAGGGCTAAGTGTTCTGCAGGAGTTACATAACAAAGGAAATCTGCACCATGCATGGCCGCAATGGCACCTCCGATAGCACTTGTAATATGATCATATCCTGGCGCAATATCCGTTACAATTGGACCAAGCACATAAAATGGTGCTCCTTTACATATTTTTTTTTCAAGAATTATATTTGCTTCGATTTCATTCATACGCATATGGCCAGGACCCTCAACTATACATTGAACATCTTCTTTACGAGCTTCTTCAATTAATTCTCCCAATATGATAAGCTCTTGTACTTGTGCTCTGTCAGTTGAATCATGTATACTTCCAGGACGCAATGCATCACCTAAACTAAGAGTAACGTCATATTCTCTAGCAATATCTAAAATTTCATGGAAATTAGAATAAAAAGGATTCTCCAACTCGTTTTCAACCATCCAATGGGCCAGGAATGATCCACCTCTGCTAACTATTCCGGTTATACGATCTTGATTTTGCATCTCATTAACTACTCTCCTAGTTATTCCAGAATGAATAGTCATAAAGTCAACTCCGGATTTAGCTTGTTTTTCAATGATTTTGAATATATGGTCTTCTGTTATTGCTGAAATATCCTCTCTTTTTCTTGATTCAACCACTGCCTGATAAATGGGCACTGTTCCAATAGGGACAGGTAAGGAAAGGATTTGGCTTCGTATTTTATCTAAGTTACCTCCGATACTAAGGTCCATTATAGTGTCTGCACCATATTTTACAGCAGCATTTCCTTTTTCAATTTCTTCCTCTATGTTTACACAATCAGGAGATGTACCAATATTAGCATTAACTTTAACTCTAAACGATTTTCCTACACCAACAGGTTTTAATCCGGCTCTGACATTATTCTTAAGAATTACAACTTGGCCATTAGTTACCAACTTTCTAATCCTTTCAGGAGGTATTCCTTCGTCAAGACTAACACTTTGAATTTCTTCGGTAATAATTCCTGCTTTTGCATCCTGTAATTGTGACATAATGTATCATTTTAACTTCTTAACATATATAACTGAACATGAGGAAATTAAGGATTCGAGAAATAATAGAAAATATCTTTAATAAAAACAACGATAGTAGCAATGACAAAAGGTTTAGTTAAAATATTAGATAGAATTTTCTGAAAAAAAAACCTCTTTAACACTGATGAAATGAAATGATTATAACTCTAACAACCGATTTCGGGGATAGTGAATATGTAGGTGCCATGAAAGGTGTAATATATGATATTTGTCCCAAAACAACAGTTGTTGATATATCGCATGGTATACGAAAATTTGATATTCGTCATGCTGCGTATGTAGTTTTATCAACAACATCTTATTTTCCGAAAACCACCATTCACTGTGTAGTTGTAGATCCTGAAGTAGGAACAAATAGAAGGGGAATAATCGTTAAAACAGATAAATATACTTACATTGGCCCTGATAATGGTTCATTCTCATTCATTAGGGGAATTCAAAAAATTATTGAGATTAAACAAGCAACGAGATATCCCACATTCCAAGGTAGGGATATATTTGCCCCAGTATCAGCTAAGATTGCTTGTGGACATAGTATTGAAGATTTTGGAAACGAAATAACTAGCATTAAAAAGCTAGAGATGGAAAATACAGTTGTTGAGGGAAGAACTGCGACTGGAGAGGTAATGTGTATAGATGGATTTGGGAATATAATAACAAATATTTATGCAGAATCATTAAATCTTAAAATAGGAGAGGTAGTAAAAATTAAAGTAGGAGAAAAGAAGTTAAAAATAAGGTATCTGCACAGCTATGCATTTGGAAAAAAAGATGAATTAATGATTATTGAAGGTAGTTCTGGATTTATAGAGTTGGCAATTAATAAAGGTAGTGCTAAAGATACTATGAAATTAAAAAGTGGGGAAAAAGTGGTGATAGGATGAGAGGACTGCTTATAGGAAGATTTCAACCTTTTCATAAAGGGCATATTTACGTTGTAAAAAAAATTCTCAAAGAAGTTGATGAGCTTATAATTTGTATAGGAAGTTCTCAGCTCAGCCATACTTTAAATAATCCTTTCACCGCGGGTGAGCGATTAATGATGATTGCAAACAGTTTAGCAGGAAATAAAATAGTAAAAAAATGTTATATAATCCCCATACAAGACGTTAACAACAACTCACTTTGGGTTAGTCATGTTCAAAGTCTTACTCCACCTTTTGACAAGGTTTACTCAGGAAATGTTCTTGTAAAAAGGCTATTCAGAGAAGTGGGATTAGAAGTAACCACCCCACCATTATTTAACAGAAAAGAGTATTCAGGCACCGAGATCCGGCGGCGAATGATTTTGGGTGAACAATGGGAGAGCTTAATTTTAAAAACTGTTAAAGAAGTGATTAAAGAAGTAAAGGGAATCGAGAGAATCCGAGAATTGGCTAAGAGCGATCAAAATTGAAAATGCATTCGTGTTTTATTTTATTCCCTCTAAATAAAACACCTTCATCTTCAAGGATTTTCCTTTTATCTGATTCCCCTGAATAACCTCCTAAAGTAAAATCAGAATTCACTACTCTATGGCAAGGAATAGCAACATGAGAATAATTATTGGCTAAAACATTCCCTACTGCTCTGGCGGCTCTGTCATTACCAATTTCCTTTGCCACTTCTTTATACGTAGAAACCTTGCCCTTAGGGATTTTTTTTACAGTGCGAATAACGGATAACTTAAATTTCGAATATAATAAAATATTGGCATTTGAATCCATTTTGCTGAGAAGTAATTTATATTAGGCATATTGATAATATATTCGGTACTTCAATGCATTCAATAGAAGTAAAAGAATTGACTAAGAAATTCGGAAACTTAATAGCAATTGATAATCTCTCCCTTAATATTGAAGAGGGGCAGATTTATGCTATTCTCGGACCTAATGGTGCAGGAAAAACTACCTTTATTAAATTATTAAGTACAATATTAAATCCATCTTCTGGAAAGATTATAATTCATGGGTATGACACAAAAAAAGACTTAAATAAAATTAGAAAATCCATCGGTTTAGTATCTCATAACCACCTTCTTTATGAAGAATTGAGTGTTCTCGAAAATATTAAATTTTATTCTGAAATTTTTGAAGTGGATGTGGATTCAGAAAAAATAATAAATAAACTGAATCTATCAAGGGTGGAAGATAAAATAGTGAGAAATTTGTCTAGGGGAATGAAACAGCGTGCCGCAATTGCAAGGGCTTTACTACATAACCCGACCATACTCCTTCTCGATGAACCCACCACTGGTTTGGATATAGAAAGCAAAGAGTTATTCTATGAATTAATCCAGGAATTAAGAGATGAAAACGCCACAATAGTTTTAAGTACACATTCAATTGAAGAAGCAACAAAATTATGTAAGAAAGGAGTGGTACTCAACCATGGAAAGAAGTTTGCGGAAGTTGATTTAACCAAGGATATTGGGAAAGTACTTGAAAAAATTAAGGGGTTATAATGATAAAAAGCTTGATATTAGCAAAAAAGGATTTAAAGATTGAATTTAGAAATAGAAATACCTTAAATTTAATGTTCCTCTTTTCTTTTATTATACTACTAACCTTCAATTTTGCATCAGATCCTTTCTCAACACAATTGCGAGATATTGCACCTGGATTACTTTGGTTTGTTCTCTTATTTGCAGGACTACTGGGAATTTCAAAGACATTCATAAAAGAGGTTGATTCTGGAACAATTGAAGGACTTAAATCAGCTCCTATAAGCTATAATGAGATTCTTATTGGAAAGATAATTTATAATCTAACCATCATAATCATTATTGAAATTATAACATTCCCCCTTTTTATGGTATTATTCAACTACACTATTGCTGGGAATATTTTCTCAACGCTAGCGATACTGACACTTGGAAGTATCGGGTTTGTTGTAGTAGGGTCCTTTATATCTGCTCTTATTATAGGAGTCCAGAATAGGGGGCTTATGCTTCAAGTAATTGCCATGCCTTTATTAATACCTGTAATAATCCCAACAATTTTAGCTCTCAGGGAAGTCATGATATTTGGGAAATCTATTTTTAATATCTCTGAGATAATTTTCATTGTAGGGTATGTATTAATTATGGCAACGTTATCTTTATTATTATTTGAATACGTTCTGGAGGAATAAAATGCGGGTTTACATTTACTTGGCATTCCTCTATGTTATTGTGTTAGTAGGCATGTATAGAGCACTTGTTGTTCTTGGTCCATTAAGTACTTCGCTTCTAAGATATGCAGGGGACCCCATGCAGCATGGATATAAAATCTTCTTTTTTACGATGCCTAATGCTCCGGTGGTTTATCTTTCATTCTTAGTAGTCCTTATATCTAGTATTGTTTACTTAAAAACCAGGGATTCTAAGTGGGATATTTTAGCTGCAAGTTCTGCAAAGATTGGAATAATTTTCACAACAATATTGTTAGTAAGCGGTGCTATTTTTTCGAATCTTGCATGGGGGGCTTACTGGAATTGGGATCCACGACAGACCACCACTTTATTTCTTTGGTTCATCTTAGCTGCTTATCTAAGTTTAAGATCAGCAATTGATAATCCTCAGTCTAAAGCACGAACAAGTGCTATATTGGGAATTTTTGGATTTGTTGGAGTACCTTTGGCACATATATCCGCCACAATTTGGACTTCTAACCATCCACAACTATATGATAAGGTATCCGGAGCAGGCTTTAAATTGGGCAATCAAGAACTTATTACTTTTATCCTAATGGTAATGGGTACGATTATGATCTATTTATATCTAATCTGGATAACATTTAGAATAAAAAAAATGGAGATATATAAAAATGGATGAGTTTAATACCATCTTCATTGTATCTGCCTTTCTATGGACAATGTTTATAGCCTACGCTATCTATCTGCATAGAAAGTTAAAGATGCTGGAGAGTAGAATTAAGTGAAAAAGAAAACCAAGGTAGTAATAGGTCTGGGAATAGTTCTATTAGGCCTATGGATGAGCATTACTGCTATGGAAGACTTTCTAAATCCTATAAAGTTTGTTAGCGAAGTAACTACCAATCCGGAAGGATATCTTGACCGTAATGTCCAAGTTGCTGGACTGATAGTGAAAGAAAGCGTTGAAACAGGAATTGAACCTAATTCATACATCTTTAATTTAACTGATGGTAAGGGAATACTAAAGGTGGAATATTCTGGATCTGCTCCAGTACCTGAAGTTGCACCAGGAGTTGGAGTTACAGTAATAGGAGTGTATACTTTGAATAATAGACTTATTTCTAATAAGATTCTCTTGAAATGTCCATCAAAGTATCAGGATGAACTAATTAAGAATGATTATCGAAATAATTAACAAAGTAAAGTAGGTACAACATATTCAAATAATGATGTGAAACTTAAGAATACGATTGGGTCCTAAATAAATTAAATTACGAGGGGAAACATTTTCCAAAAGCCAAGAGTAATCGCGGATCTCCTCTTATACGGATTTTAAATCGAATCAACGCCCATACAATTTTTGTTTCCTTTGCTAAAAAATCTAACCATGTCAGACTATCCGCTGTGATTTTTAAATTAGGTGTTTCAACAAGGCCCTCTTTAATTTCTAGTTCCCCGTGATTTATCATAACTGTAAAATTCTCTTCCTCAGCTCCAGTAAAAGTGAAATGATAAATAGCATTCAATCCTTTTGCTTGACCTTTTTGGAAAATTAAAGGCAGGTACCGAATAAATGCCTTAATAGAAGCTGGTCGAATACCGTTCGATACCCTCCGTAATGTTTTATTAGGAAATCTTTCAATTACATATGCTTCAGCATCAGATTTATGAACAACATAGATGTTCTCTTTCTTTTTTTGCAAAGGCTTTACAATTTCATTTATGAAAGACTTTTTATTATCCTTGTATAGACCAACAACATCACTACCGGCTGGGCAAACTGAAAGACAATAATTACATTTGTTATTACCTCCAAAGGTAAGAGCCTGCCACATAGATACTGTTTCCCTATCTGTAACCCTTTTCCTATAATCGGGAACATTTGTACTTCTAACTATGTTTTCGACCCAATCAGAAAACCCACCCAATTTCTCCCTGTAATTATGGGTTATGCATGAAAAAAAGTCAAATTTTCCATCTTTATTTATAGCACCTGTTGGACAGGTTACTTCACATAACTTACAATCAATACAGGGGTTAACATTTATAGGCTTGTCATAGACAGTTAGTTCTCTATCGATAAGTATAACGGACATATAAATGAAGACTCCAAACTTTGGATGAAGCACATTTCGATGCAGTCCCATTCGACCAAGACCTGCTTCAATAGCTATTGGTTTTACAGATACCTGCCACATTTGGCCAGGCCAAATGCCATCCACATTCATCGGAAAACCTCCCGATTCGCTTAATGACCTTATTCCATGATTCTCCAAAGCAATCTTTATTTTATGTGTGGATTTTTTTAATTGAGTACTAACACGATGAATCTCGGTATTCCCAACGCTGCGGTTGGAAGTCCGGATACTATCGCGATGCATACGGGTAACAATACAAATCAAGGATTTTGTTCTCGGAAAAAAAGCAAGTATGTTTTCACGTTGATCTGTGATTGCTTGCCGTTCAATATCGACAAATCCCACATCATCAGCACCTAATTCAATACAGATGTCTCTTAACCATTTTGAATCCAACTTTGAAGGGCTAGTTTCACTAGAAATGAAATTCATTTTGATAGAATTATTTTTTAGGAATTTATATGTGTGTACTTTGTAGTGTTTAATAAATTAGAAGAAACAAAGATAATAAGTTTTCCATTGAACCGTGGAAGAATTTAGGGGTAAAAAATTAGTGATAATCAAGTTTTTTTAGAGGGAAAATCATATTTTTATGATTAATTTTAGGAGATTTATCATATTTAGGGGTAAATAGTAGATATCATTTAATCTTTTAGGGGTAAATCTGATAGTAAGGGTAGTAAAGATACTTCAGATTAATTACTGTAATTGTATTATAAGATTATAAAAAGTGGATTAAGAGATAGATAATAACTAAAAATCCTAAAATAATCATTAGAGTTTTGAGTGTTTGAGGCATAGCACCAAGACAACCACATACAGGGTAATTTACATTAATTTCTTGATTTGCTTTATTTTCTTTTTTTTTATCCAGTTCTTTCATTTTAATTTAATTGGTGGTAATGATGCATAAATAATTTGCTTAACTGAACTAGTAAAAAATTAATAATTAAATTATGCGGGGGAAGGGATTCGAACCCCCGATGGGACTAACCCACCAGATCTTGAGTCTGGCGCCTTAACCGCTCGGCCACCCCCGCTTGAAAAAAAATTTTGATTGAGTGTATTTTTCAATCTTCGGATTTAGTCAATTCTCAATCAATAAAGTTTCAAGATGATTAAATACGTTTTGGGATATATCTAACTTTGCTTTCTCTCCTTCTTAGCTTGATTTTGAAGTTTAGGAAGAGTGATACTCTTACCACAACTTTTACATCTGAGTCTATATGGGCGCTTTTTAAAGATTACTTTTCCTTCTTGATCAACCTTACAAAATGGACAGATCAAAACATATTCTGACTCTTCTGTTGTTTTCGGTTTCCAGAGAATTATTTCTCCAGATTCATCTCCGTTTTTGTCGTTTAACTTACGCTTTGTCAAATAAGCGAAATATCCGGGTTTTATTTTTTTTAAATCAAAAGGTATTTTCATCTTGATCCGACCATTCAACTTCTGCAGAACCAAATTCGAATGGCCTTCTCACCTCCTATTATTTTCATTATTAATTTAAGAATTTGAACCGTTTCATATAAAGTACTCCTTTAGATTGCAAAATGATAATCAATCCTCTGTATCAAATAGTTAATGTCTTTTATTAACATTTATCCTTACATTTTATTGATTAACAATCTTACTTTATCCTCACTTATTGATCCCTTTAATCGATCTCCTCTAGTACAAACTAAACTCCTTACCCCAAGGATGTCACAACCAATTTTTTTAATTATGGGTATTTCCTGGATTTTTATAGATCCCGCCAATGCTGAAAAAATATCTTTTGAATGTGAATCGTCAACAAAACTCTGTAAATCTTTAAATTTTAAGTGATCAAGGATACTCTCACCGTTTTTAATAGCTGTGTCTATCATAACTCCTGAAGCACCGGATTTAATAGCGATATCTGGGAGCATATAAGGCGATATCGAACCTAAGGATTTGAACTCAGCATAACCTGCGAGAATGACCATAGTTTTGTAACCTCTTAAAGCTCTAGTAATTTTACTTCCCATCTCTATTGCCTCTTTTTCGTTACTGATACCGTAAAGACCGGCTTTTACATAATTTACACCAAGGCTACCTAAACCTAGAGCTGCAAGAGAAGCAGTTCCCGGTTTAAAATCTAAGTCGCCAAGTGTTGCACTTATTTCCATACTTTTAGGAAGTGCAGTTATTATTTCTTTAATAACCCAAGGGTAATTCGCCCCCAAAGAACCTTCTAACGGATTTTTGACATCAATGATATCCGCCCCTCCTTTCGCAGCAATTAAAGCTTCCTTTACATTTGTCGGGCTGATTAAGAGTTTCATATTTTACCTTTAATTACATCCATTATAAAAAAATATATATTAAGAAGCAGACTTATTTCACTTCTAAGTATTGGATTTCATTGGAATCTAGATTTTACTTGTTAGAGAATAATTAAAGATAATTTGGATGTGTGATATTCACTAGAGGAGGTTATAAATGCTAAAGGAAGGAGATAAAGCACCTGATTTCTGCCTTGAGGGTTTGGATGAGAACGGTAAGAATACCAAGATAGGTCTTGAGAATTTCAAGGATGAACAACTAATTCTTTATTTTTACCCCAAGGATGATACCCCTGGTTGCACCTCAGAAGCTTGTAGCTTCAAGGAAAACTTGAACAATGTAACTCGTTTTGGAGCAGTGATTGTTGGCGTTAGCCCAGATAATATCCAGTCTCACAAAAGTTTTAGAGAAAAGTTTAATCTGAATTTTTCCCTACTTTGTGATCCAGACAACAAAGTGGCAACACTTTACGGAGCGTATGGAGAAAAGAAATTATACGGCAGAGTTTTCAAAGGTATAATAAGATCGACATTCATTATTGAACGCGGTAGAATCAAGAAAGCCTGGAGAAATATAAGAGTGAAAGGCCATGTAAATCGAGTTTTAAATTCATTTAAATGAAATATGCTAGAGATAATACCTGTCTTGGACATTGAATGCGGCATTGCTGTAAGTGGGAAGTCAGGAGAACGAGCTATGTATGGCCCTTTAAAAACCATATATTCAAATTCTTCAAATCCTTTAGAAATAGCAAAAAATATATCATTAACTAAACTCTATGTGGCTGACCTAGATGGTATTATTCAAAGAACTCCTAATTGGGAGTTATTAAAAAAAATATGTAAAATAAAAAAAGTAATGATTGATTTAGGGATTAGATCTTCTAAAGATTTAGAAGTTATAAAAGAACTTGACTGCGATATCGTAATAGGAACAGAAACCTTAAACAATCTACGTGTTTTAAAAAACGCTTTAAATAATTATGGAAATCGTATTTGGATATCACTCGATATTAAAAATAATGAAGTATTATCAAAGTTTCTGCCATCTGATATTCCAGCAGCTCTAAAAATCATCAATAGGACTGGTGCTAATAAAATTATTATATTAGATATATCAGCTGTTGGAACACTAAATGGTACTAATTTTACACTGCTTAAATCATTAAAAAGAAAATACGATCAAATTGAATTTGTAGTTGGAGGAGGAATCATGAAAAAAGATATTGATAAACTTGAAAAAATAGGAATAAAGGCAGTGCTTATAGGCACCGCCTTCCATAAAGGACTACTTAAGACTTAATTACATTCCCATTCCAGGAGGCATGCCTCCACCCATAGCAGCCATTTCTTCTGGGCTTGGTCCGCCGCCGCCGCCGCCCTTAGAAGCGATAACGTCGTCAATTCTGAGAATCATAACTGCAACTTCACTTGCACTGTCTATAGCTTGAGACTTAACACGCAATGGCTCAATGACTCCTTCCTTGAACATGTCTTTTACTTTTCCAGTATATACATCAATACCCATTTTAACACCGGCTTTCTGGTGTTTAGAACGTAAATCAACAATGACGTCAATTGGGTCAAGACCAGCATTTTCAGCTAAAGCACGTGGAATCACTTCAAGAGAGTCAGCGAATGATTCGATTGCAAGCTGTTCACGACCACCGACAGATTTTGCATAGGTTCGAAGTTGTTTTGAAACCTCTACTTCAGGGGCACCTCCACCAGCTAGGACTTTTCTATCTTTACAAGCTGCTGGTACAACACCTAAGCAATCTTCGAGTGCACGCTCAACTTCATCTACAATATGCTCAGTTCCGCCTCTAATCAGTATGCTGACAGATTTTGGATCTTTACACTCAGTTACGTAAATCATCTCATCGTCGCCTATCTTTCTTTCCTCAACAATTCCAGCAAACCCGAGATCTTTGTCTGTAAGGTCTTCAATATTAGTAACAATATTTGCTCCAGTAGCACGGTTCAATTTCTCCATATCGCTTTTTTTCACTCTACGAACAGCAAAAATACCTGATTTAGCTAAGTAATGTTGAGCTAGATCATCAATACCCTTCTGTGTAAGCAGAACATTTGCACCAGATTTGTTGATACGATCAACCATATCTTTTAGCATCTTTTCCTCTTCATCAATGAATGCTTTTAACTGATTAGGGTCTGTAATACGGATTTCTGCATCAATCTCTGTCTCTTTTACCTCCATAGCCGAATTTATAAGGGCTATTTTAGCATTTTTAATACACTTTGGCATTGCAGAGTGTACACGTTCTTTGTCTATAATAACACCCTGTACTAATTGAGTATCATCAATACTACCGCCTGTCTTCTTCTCGATTTTAATATGGTCTGTATCAATACTAACATCAGATCCAGATATCTCTGCCACAGCATTAACAGAATCTACCAATAGGTTCGCAAGGTATTCCTTAGCCTTTTCAGCGCCTTTACCAGTCATTGCTGTAGTAGCTACTTTTGCTAAAATAGATCTATCTTTAACAGAAATATCCGTGGATATATCGTCAAGAATTTTCTGTGACTTATCTGCAGCCAATCGATAACCCCCTGCGATTACTGTAGGGTGCACATCTTGCTCAAGAAGCTCTTCAGCTCTCTTTAGAAGTTCTCCAGCAATTACAACTGCTGTAGTAGTACCGTCGCCTACCTCATCATCCTGAGTTTTTGCAACCTCTACCATCATTTTAGCAGAAGGATGTTCTACATCCATCTCTTTAAGAATAGTTACACCATCATTAGTAACTACAACATCACCAAGGCTATCCACAAGCATTTTGTCCATTCCTCGAGGTCCTAGAGTTGTTTTCACACTTTCAGCGATGACCTTAGCTGCAAGGATGTTTGTTCTCTGCGCATCTTTTCCAATTGTGCGCTGTGTTTTATCTGACAATATCAGTATTGGCTGTCCGCCCATTTGTGCTGACATAAATACACCTCCAAAATACGACAATGTTATTAATTATTTACAATGCCGAACTGAAAATTACGTTTTTTATTTGATTATGTACGCTCAAATGATTAAGAACTTCTATATAAACATTTCTAATGTCTTGATTTTGATAAGGCACATTTTATTGATATTATAAAAAAGTAATAAAATATGGTTTTATAATAGAGTACATCGCTTAAATTAACTTATAAAAAAATGTGTATTTAAAAAAAAATGGTTGTAAAATGGTTGTATAAAGTAGAAGGTATTATATATAATATACCGAAAATCTATTTCTGTATTATTCGGTTATCTTTAAAGGAGGTATCAGATGTCAGAATCAGAAGTTGTAAAAAAGAAATTAGCAGATGGTAAAGTAAAAAATGTATTATGTTTTTTTAGTGATTTAAGAGGGATATTACAAAGTTTCACAATACCGGTATCAGAGTTTACAAATGGAGACGCTTTTAAAAAAGGTATAGGATTTGATGGTTCGTCTGTAAGAGGTTTCAAAAGTATTGAAATGAGCGATATGGTGTGGATGCCAGATGCATCAACAACCCAGGTTATACCTTGGATTGAAGATAGAATCCAAAAGTCAGCAATAATATTTGGAAATATTCACGAAGCATTTGGTGAGAAAGGCGGAGGACAAATAGCAGAATGTGATCCAAGGGGATTTGTTGCAAAACGTGCAATGGAAAAGGCTGAAAAAATGGGGTATAGTGCTATTTTTGGACCTGAAATTGAGTTTTTCGTCTTCGAGAGTTTGGACCCAACTAAACTTCAATATGATTTATGGGTTTCTCCAGATGGGGGGAAAGGAGACTCTTGGGGTCCCCCAAGAGTTGTACCTAATTCTCCTGAGATAAAACCCGGTAATACCATTTTAAGGCCTAAAGAAGCTTATTTCCGTGCACCACCTGAAGATACTACAAATGATTTTAGAAATGAACTATCGCACTACCTCTATAAAATAGGAGTTGAGATTGAATATCATCATCATGAAGTTGCAACAGCAGGACAGGTAGAACTAAATTATAAACCAAAAGAAGCTATTGCTGTCGGAGATGCTTTCTTTAAATACAAATTCGCTGCTCGTAATATAGCAGCGAAATATGATTGGATTGCAACATTTATGCCTAAACCACTATACTTGGATAATGCTAGTGGAATGCATACTCATCAAAGTCTATGGACCACAGATTCCAACTCTGAGAATGCATTTTATGATAAAGATGATGAATTCAGTTTATCTCAAACTGCCCGTTATTACATTGGTGGATTATTAGAACATGCAAAGGCTTTAACAGCAATATGCTGTCCAACGGTGAATAGTTACAAACGCCTTGTGCCAGGATTTGAAGCGCCAATCAACATTAGTTGGTCACCTCGAAATAGAAGCGCACTTATAAGAGTCCCAATGTATTTCAATAATCCTAAAGCGATTCGATGTGAATATAGAGCTGCTGACCCAAGCTGCAATCCCTATCTGGCTTTCTCATCAATGCTAACAGCTGGTTTAGATGGGATAAAGAAGAAAATTGAACCAGGAGATCCATTACGTGCAGACATGTATGAACTTACATCATCAGAAAAGAAGGCTCGTGGTGTAGGTGAACTTCCGACAACTCTAAGTGATGCTATTGCCTGTTTATCCACTGACGAAGTGCTGAAAAGAGCTATAGGAAATCATATATACGATGCTTTTGTCGATTTGAAAATAAACGAATGGAATCAATATTGTCTCTACGTAACTCCCTGGGAAATAATGAAATATCTTGACTATTGAACATGATGGAACATGTAATATATCGTTATTTATTGATTAAAGATAAATGAGATAATACTAATCCACTAAATAGAAAAATAACGAAATTTAATTAAAAAAAATGAAGCTACTTATACCAGGACCAGTGGAGCTCACATCAGATGTACTCCAATCAATGTCAAGACCGCCAATGGGACATCGGACTCCCGACTTTGAGGAAATTCTTGAAAACTGCTGGGATAATTTGAAGAATATATTTCAGACTAAAAATGATATCCTAATAATCACAGGCTCAGGGACTTCAGCTATGGACGCGGCAATTTCTAGTACAATGGATAAAGGCGAAGAAATTATTTGCATTGGGGGGGGAAAGTTTGGAGAGAGATTTATAGAAATATCTGATGCATACGGATTGATATCGAAGGAGGTCAAGGTTGAATGGGGGGATGGAGTTACACTAGAAAAAGTTGAAGACGTCATTGCTGAAAGTAATGCAAAGGCTATAACTCTAACCCACAATGAAACCTCCACAGGAGTGGTTCACGATGGACGAGCGTTGGGTAAACTTGCTAAAGAATATGGTTTGTTATACATAATGGATGGAGTAACATCCATAGGTGGTGATGAAGTCGAGGTAGACAAATGGGGAGTTGATATTTGTATAACAGGATCGCAAAAATGCTTGGCAGGACCTCCTGGATTGGCTATGATGAGTGTGAGTAATGAAGCCTGGAACAAAATTGACAAGAAAGATAAAACCAACTATTACCTCAATCTTGCATCATACAAAAGAGCCTTAATAAAAAAAACAACTCCATATACTCCTTCAGTGTCCCTTATTTACGGTCTTCAAGCTTCTCTTAAAAATGTCGTAAAAGAAGGTTTACAGAAAAGAGTAAAAAGACATAGAACGCTTGCAAAAGCTACTAGGGAAGCATGTAAGGCTATGAATACACAAATGTTTTCTAGAGAAAATGTTGCTTCTAATACTGTTACAGCGATAAAGATACCTGAAGGAATAACAGATGATGATATTAGAGGAAGGATGAAGCGCGATCATGGTATTCTAATTGCAGGTGGACAGGCCCAACTTAAAGGGAAGATATTTAGAATAGGGCATATGGGAAATGTTGGATATAGTGATATTAAAGATGCATTAACATCTCTTGAATCCGTACTAATAAAATCTGGTCATGAATTAGAAAGAGGCGCAGGTATCAAAGTTGCAGAAGATATATTCAAATAATTTATATACTTTTAGAAACTAACCTTGGTGAATCCATGACTATAAAGATAATTGGTTTAGTAAAAGATTATCCGGGAAAACTTTTCATTGAAATTCCTGTTAACCTAAGGGATGAAGCAAAACTTAGTCACGGAGACATTTTACAAGGGGATTTTAACAAAATAATTTACTCAAAAGGGAAAACAAAAAAAATAAATGAAAAAGTTGCTTGGGAAGTTGGAGAGTTTAATAATATGTTAATAGTTCCTAGAGAAATTATAGAAAATCATGAGGTTAACCCGGGAGGATTGTTTGAAGAAGGTGGAAGCTTACAACTAATCATTAAAAAAGTGAAGAAAAAAGATGGAATAACCTTAGATATTTAGAGTGATTATTATGTTCAAAGCTGTACCAATGAAAAAAGTTAGTGCTGTAGTACTTGAAGAAAAGAAAGACCAAGTGCTGCGAGAACTAAAAGAAAAAGGATTGATACAGTTTATTGATACATCTGACAGTGACGATTTTAAGAACTTGCAACTGAAAAGCGCTAATCTTAGCTGGATAAAGGTTGCAGCTAGTGAATTAATAAGCAAAGTAAACAATATCCTTGACTCTTTCAAACTTATTAAAAAGGATCAATCTATATTAAAGGAGCTTCTATCAGATGAACCTGCAAAGATACAAATAAATGAGATTAACCCTACCATATTTTTTAAAGAGATTGAAGGGACGATTAATCCAATAGAGGACAAAGTTAAGGATATAACAAGTGAGCTAGAAGAACTGAATAAAGAAAAAGAGGAATTGAAAGAAGCAGAAAAGGGAGTAGCTCTTATTAAAAAAATTAAAGTTTCTCCCAAGGAGCTATACAGCTATAATACAATTAGAGTTTCAGTAGGTGTTTTACCCGAAAATGAAATTCAGAACTTGACAGCAGATATAAATGATCTTGAAATAGAGTATCTATTCGTTAATGATAAAGTGGATAAAAAGAATGCTATTTGTCTTGCAGGATATTCAATAAAATATGAAATTAAAATTAACAAAATATTGAGAATGCATCGTTTTGAGGAGATTCAATTTCCCTCAAAATTTAAATCTCTCAATACAAATGAAGCAGTAGAGAAAATTTCTAAAGGACTTAAATCTATTTCCAATCAAGAAATAGAGTTATTAAAAAGACTGGAAGCTATTGAAGAGGAAGAGAAATCAAATCTCCTATGCATTAAGGAATCTCTTCAGATTGAAAAGTATATGGACGAAGCAAATCAATACTTTAGCAGAACAAAAAAAGCCTATCTCCTGAAAGGATGGGCGCCACATAATTTTACCAATGAAATAAAGGAAATAATTACAAATGCATCAAACGGTTACTGTGATATATCCATTGAAGACCCTAGGGAAGGTGAAAATCCACCTACTCTTCTAAATAACCCTGGAATTGCATCTCCCACTGAGATGATTACGAATACTTACGGCATGCCTGAATATTATAAGATAGACCCTACGATAATGATGGCCATATCTTTTCCTATAATGTTTGGATTCATGTTTGGAGATATTGGTCAGGGATTAATACTAGTCCTATTAGGATTTCTCGGCGGTTTCTACTTAAAACTTGATTCAGTGTATAAAAAATTTGGAAAAATAATATTTTACTGTGGTATAGCTGCAACAATCGGAGGATTTTTGTATGGTTCTGTTTTTGGTATTGAAGGAGAACACCTAAAACATTATTTTGGATTTGAATTGAAACCATTGTGGCTTAGCCCTCTTCATAATACCCAGGCATTAATAAAATTTGCACTAATTGTTGGTCTCATTCAACTTAGCCTTGGATGTTTCCTAAATATTGCTAATCATATTAAAAAGAAACCCCTTGAAGCCCTTGTAACCCCATGGGGAGTTGTTGGACTATGGCTTTTCTGGGGAGGAGCCTTATTAGTTAATAGACATGGTTCAGATATATTTGCCCTTTTCGGAGATCCGGATATTTTTCCAGCTATTGTTATACCTCTGATTATAATAACAATTGGCGTAAAATACGCTGAAAATACTTCTATAGGTTGGGGAATTTATGCATCCTATGAAGCAGTTACTCGCTATCTCTTCAATAGCATTTCTTATATACGAGTGATAGCTCTTGCAATTGTACACGCGGCACTAAGTAGCGTGATGGTAATGTTCATGATACAGTTCCCTAAGGCAGCAATACCAATATTTATTATTGGAAATATATTGATATTTGTAATGGAAGCTGTTATATCTTTTATCCAAACACTCCGACTTCACTATTATGAATGGTTCTCAAAATTCTATGACGGACATGGTAAAGGTTTCAAGGCATATAAAGCGATGCGTAAATACACAGTTTTAGCTCCTATTAGAAAATCTTAAAATATCTAAAAAAAAATCACATGCTTACAAATAATCAATAAATATAAAATGAAATTAAAACTCTGGGTAAAATCTGGTAATTGTCTTGGATAGTGTTAAACCATTTATAAATTCCTAGGTAAGTTTTAAATATTACCAGTTTTAATTTCAGCTAAAGCAAGAGGTGATGATGTGTTTAAATTAGGAAAAGTAGCTTTATTAGGAACTTTTATGTTGACAATGGCACTTCTCAGCTATAGTGTATCAGCTGAAGAAGGAATTATAGGAGGAGATCTCTCTGTTGGGGATGGATTAATGAAAGCTGGGTTAGCTATTGGTGCAGGTTTAGCCGCCGGAGCTGCAGCAGCGGGAGCAGGGATCGGCGTGGGTACGGCCGGAGCAGCCTCTTTAGGTGCAATCGCTGAGAAAAGAGAAATGCTTACATGGAGTTTAGTATTCGTTGCTCTAGCTGAAGGAGTTGCTCTCTATGGTCTTGCTGTAGCATTTATACTCATAGGTAAACTTTGATGTATTGAGTGATTAGCAATTCGTATCTTTAATGAACTCTCTTAATTAGTGGAAGAATTGGGATAAAGGATTTAAAGTTCCTAAGTAATAACTAAAGAATTTTATTTAACTTATCGGTTATTACTTGGGAATATTAAAAGATTCTCAATGTCTTCCCTTTCCAGCCCTTCTTTTTTACCCCTTAAAATAATGATTAAGTTTTTTATCTCGTTTTCTTTCATATTTAAATAAGCAATTACTGCTCCAAGTTGAAAGGGAAAACCTGTAAGAGCAATTATATTTAAATGCATCAGATGATTCTCTAGTGCAGTTTCTATAGGAAGTAGTGACATGTCTTTTTTATATGAATCTACAGAGTTACCAACTACTTGGCTATAAGGAAAATTCTCCTGAGTAAATGCTTCAGGACCTTCACTTTTTAAGGTCTTTAGTGAAATATCGTCGATCATATATCTATAATTTATAAATAGTTTCTCAACGTCTTCATCTTCCATTTCTCTACATCTAAGTGCTAACATAATATTCTTGAAATCTATCTCCGTGCCTATAAGGAGTCTAGATATTCTTTTGTCAAGACCATGAACTGCCTTAAGCTTCTCTGAAATTCGATCGTATACATATTTATCAATACCTGAGACAAGGGTAAATGGATTACCATTATCCTTAACTTCTGAAAGTGCATTTTGAAAAATAGGGTAGTATTCAGTAGGTCTTAGAACTTCTGCCAATTCCTCATGACTCTCACTTCGCCTTATCCGTTCAATTAAACTCTCTTCTATTGACCCAAATGGAGTCACCTCAGAAATTTGAGCCTCAGAACCAGATACTTTTTCCCCTATAGCACTTTTTAAAACTTGAACTTCGAACTTCTTTGAAACTCTGTTAATGAAAATTTTTCCAAAACCGTATAGAGACACACTTAGTTTCTTATAATCGATGAGTAAACTTCTTCTTAAAACATTCTCAATTTCTAGGGGATTAGTTGAACTTAATCTAGACATTTCATCACCATAACTTGAAATCTTAAGGAGAGATAGTATGTCTTCTAAGTTATCGGCATCAATTAAAGCATTAAAATCGTCAGAACTAATTAAATTAGATCTCATAGCTCCTAACCGTGCCCTTGGAAATGCATACATTGCAATTGAAAGATTCAATCTAATCACACGTCCTTCTCAAAGTAATCTTTGCTGCTCCGAAGAAAATAATAGCTAGAGATATTCCAATTAATAATCCTAAACCTAACATTTCTAAAGGAATTGATTCTGATTTAGAAATATTTAAAAATCGGCTTATTATAGCAATGGATAAAACAATAATACTCAAATTTACAAGTACAAAAAATGATATTGCTAAACCTAGTTTTTTTTGGAGAGGCATATAGTTTATCTCCAACCCTTATTTGATTCGTCTCTACTATGCTCATACATTCTCTTGTAAAACCTAAATACGCATCGTTTAGCCACATCCCTAGTAGTTATCATGCCTATTAATTTATCTTTCTCCATAACAGGTAGCCGACGAATATGATGAATATTGAAAATTTCACTAGCTTTCTGAATACTATCATTTGAATCTATCGTGTAAATTAAACTCGTCATTATATCCTTAATGGGAGTAGTTTTTGGGTCAAGTTCCCTGGCTATAACCTTGTATAATATATCTCTCTCAGTAACTATGCCATAATCCGAATCATTAACTTTAATTAATATGGATCCAATATCCTTTTCCTTCATTATTTTAGAAGCATCTAAAATTGACATATTAGATTCAAGGACTGTACTTTCATGCATAATCTCTTTAACCGTCATCGTGTATCACATCTAATATTTAACATCATTCAATAAAAAATTTTTCAAACAATTTTTCTCATTTTATTTATGTCCATTATAGTACTTATTGCATTTGTTTTAGTCTTTATACCCAATTCCTCAACTGCTGCAAGAGCATTAATTCCTCCTACAATAGCAACACCTACCCTGCCATTTCCCACCGGCAAGGATAATATTGATCTATTAATCTCACCAACTTCAATAACTGCGGAGAAATCGATTTCCTTCAACTTATTAAAGAGCCTCTCAGTTTGTTCCTTAGCAACTGCTGGTATCTCTCTCAAGTTTACTAGGATTTTACCAGACCCTGTTTTTAAAACATCGTTTACAGCAGTCATATCCCTTGTCATGAACACTTCTAAGGGATCGATAGTAGACCCCTTATAGGATATCACATCGGTAAACCGAACTGACTTTCCATTTTGAACTTGTACTATTCCTCCGTACTTTGGATCTGTTGAGATTCCCTTGTTCATTAAAATCCCATCAAGGGTTATGCTACATGTTGTTGCAATTCCCATTTGTCCTGCAGGTATTATTTGCCCCTCAAATTCTTCCTTCTCATCAAAAATTCTAACATATGGTGATACTGCTAGGCCAGCGATAAATACTTCTTTTATTTTATCCATAACCATGCTGGAATCATCCTTATCAATGTAACTTAGGTTAATTATTATCTTACCTTCCATTTTATCTGGATTAAAAGTAGTTTTATAGGCTAAGGATTCTATCTTTGACATAACAAATCCAACTCTATCATAAACTGCGGTATTTTGTAACTCTTCACGCCCTTTTTTTGTTATAACACGACCAAGATAGCCTTTATTTTTTGTGAGTTTTTTATCATCCAATAACCTTAGATAGTATCTAACACCCCTTTCACCAATGAAAAATCCAGATTTTTCAAGGGTTCTAGCAATTACCCGTGCACCTGTAGGGTTCTTCTTCCGATTGAGTATCCTTAATATCTCAGCCTGTTTTCTCTCGGTATCAAAATTATCCATTGAGAATAAATATAGCGTGCTTTATATTTTAAATTAATTAAAAAAAAAAATCTTATAATAGAATTATTAATGATGAATTTGATTTCTTAAATCTTGGAAATAACCCTGCGAAAACTGTTCCATTTTAAGTTGAGATTTCCAAACTTTTTTACACCCACAATCTATCTTTGTTAGATCCTCTAAATATTTAGAATCCTGAGTAGCTGAGAAATTAACTAGACCATTGTATATCCTGTTATCACATTTTCCACAGTTATGAGGCCCTCGAATCTTACCCGCTCTGGTTGGATGACAGAGAATGGGAACCGCTGTTTTATTTCGACATCTTAATAGAATCTCTACCAAACTCCAAAGCCATGGTGGTGAATATTCATGACGATTCCAAAGATATTCAACAAAAGTATACCTATGTACTGATGTAGGATTAAATGATACACGGGAAGATCCTATATTTATTGCATCATTAGCTGAGGTCAACGCATCTTCAATGGATTCTTTCTCATTTAAAAAAGGGGGCTTAATCAAAAGATAGGCTTTCACAAAGACATCGTATAAATTGCAAAGTTTAACTGCAATTGTGAAATCTTGAAGGGTTGACCCTTTATTTATACAATTATTTCGGATATAATCATTACTCGTTTCTAATCCAATACCGACTTCTAACTCGGATAAAAGACTATCTTTAGCTTTTGAGATAGATGTTTTATTAAGAAATTCAGGTCGAGACTCAACCTGAACCCTCTGTATATCCTTTTGGTTAATTAAATTAAACATCTTTTCAATCATTATCGGGTCTAGTTCTCTTTGATCAAAGAAGCTTCCTGAATTAAAAATTTTTAGGTAATTAATATCTCCTAGTTTTTCCAACGTATTCTTAAACTGATTGTAAATTTCTTCATGAGAAATATCTGAAGATTCGTAAACATACCCGCACATGGTACATCCTCCTGCGAGCCCCCAACTACATCCACGAGTTGGTAATATTACAACCCCTGCTTTTACCTCAGAATCTAAATAATCCCGTTCTAACCAAGAAATAACTTTTTTCTTACTTTCAGTTTTAATTAATCCCTTTTCTCTAATAGATTTTATTGTTTCAGCCACTACTCTTCTCAAATTAAAACACCTTCCATCATCAATGGTAGTTCATAATTAAAGCTCTCATTTTCTATGTCTCAATTTTATTGCAAGGCCTTTTACTGCCCTAGTCATTTCAAGACCATTAAGTAAGGACTTACCAACACCGACTAAATCACCATCATAAATAACTATGACTTCATCTCCAGGTCTTATCTCCATTCCCGCTTTATCAACACCCACACAAAATATGCTGTCTGTTTTTGGTTCAAATGAAATATTGACTAAATATTTTCCATGTTCTTTTAACAAATCTCCACCTCTTAAAGTTAGAGCTAAAAGCCCGTTGATAGGATTAAGAGCTGCAACCTGTTCTCCCATATAATTTAGTTGATATCTCCTAACTTTTGCTCCTTTGGGGAGAAGATATTTACCAGATCCAAGTCCAAATTGAAAGTCACAAATCGCCCTAATTTTGTCAATTTTATCAATGTATGATATTTTCTCATTTGTCAAAAAATCACCGATTTGTTCACTGAGAAATTTTAAGGCGGTGCTTGATAAAATCATCTTTTTCCCAAGATTAATACCCGCAGAAGTACAAATGTCCCTGTAACGGCCGTCAACATGAGCGAAAGCATTTGTATGAGCTTTATCTAAGTAATCCTTAAGCTGAGCAACAACCTCGGATATCTCATCTCTTGTCCAATGCCCAGTAACTGGTACATCATACCTAGATGCTGGATATACGCCCTCAAGTTCTCTTGGAACTATTCCCAAAGGAGAGGTAATTGTAATCTCCTGAATTAAGCCTAATTTTCCTTTAGCACCCCTTCTAATATATTTCTGAAAAATCATGTGTGATTTTGACTTATGGTAAGGTTTTTTTGCTGAACAAGGGAGTATAATGCTTAATTTCTTTTCTTCTGATGGAGTATATCGTTTTAATAGTCTCTTTTGCCATCTTCTAACTTCAGGTCTATTATATGACTCCTGTGAAATAAACTCTATCACAGTTCTAGAGGATATTGGAGTGTATCTCTCAAGATAATCACCCTTTTTTTGATCTAGAATCCGTAATAACGTCATGGATCTTGTATCATAACCGGATTTCTCTTCAACTAGCTCTCTTAATCGATCCTCCTTAATTGATTCCCTAATTTCTGATACAATGCTTCTAATAAAATCTAAGTTATGTTTAAACAAGTACTTTGGATTATCAACGACTTTTTCAGAAGGTTTTCCGTTACAGGCCCTGCAGTAGCAAACTGATTCGGTTTCTCTACGAATTTTAGGTCCTCTAGGTGTGAGAAATTCGCCTTTAGTTGAACATAAAATAGCTTCTGAAGAATCGAAAAAATCAATTCCCATATAAGCGAGGATGGGAAATAGAGTTGTAGGTGCAAATGGAAAGTATAGTGCTGAATTTGGTGATGTAGCTTCTCTTATTAGTGGAATAGTTTCTGCTAATAAATGTGGTTTCTCTGCTAGTTTTTGGCCGTTGGGAATAACAATAAGTGGCCTATCATTAAATTCCTCTGCGCAACTCTCGATGAGATCAGGAAATTTACCACCAGTTAAAACAATTCCCTGTCCTGGATATTTTCTTATAATCTCATATGATTTTATTGTAGCCTCTTCTACAATAGCTCTGGGAATATCGAAACCTATAGAAAAATCGGGGAGTATTCCAAATTTAGATTGATTAATTTTATTTTTTTCAAAAAAAGTATAGTCGTAGATAATTGGGTTTTTTCTTGTGCGCAAGTTTGAATTTGTAAGATAAATATCATGTTTTTCTGGATAATCTGGAAAATGAAAAAAATTTGGTGTAGGTACAATTTGCCCATTTAAATTGAACTTACCAATCCTGCCAGGGCCACTATGTTTGATTATCTCTAGATATGTATCCATATAGAATTCTTTTAATCTGTATGTTTATTAGGTTATTGTGGCTAAACAATTCCTATTTCTTCATCTGTTAAATAACATGCAGGATCAGATGCCCAAACATCCCCATACATTGCCTCTGCACGAACTCGAAAGTTACCATTACAGATTTCAAGAAATTTGCAAACACTACAACGCCCTTTCAATAAATGCTTTCTATTTTTCAATCCTGCCATTAAAGGATCACTTGTGTCCGTCCATATATCTGAGAATTTACGTTCCTTAATATTTCCAAAAGAATAATTCCACCAAAATTGATCGGCATGAACGTTTCCGAGGTTATCGATGTTTCCTATTGCAATACCTGAATTGTTACCACCATTCCATCGAAGCAAATTATAAACTTCCTCTGCCCTTTCTGGCTGTTCTTCCTTTAGAACAAGATATAAGTAAACGGCATCAGCATGATTATCAACAGTTAGAATTTCAGTGTTATTAGCGTCACAGAAAAGATCAAGCGTTTTGTCGAGAATTAAGTCAACTACCTCTCTGGCAGTTTTTGTATCCAGATCTTCCTCCATCATTTTATTTCCTCTACCAGAGTAAACAAGATGATAGAAACATGCTCGCTTTACCTTCTCTTCATCAATAAGGTCGAAAATATCTGGTAAATCACGATAATTATTTTTATTAATAGTGAAGCGTAGTCCAGATTTAACCCCTATCTTATTACAATTGCGTATGCCTTCAAGAGAATCTTCGAATGCACCATTTACACCCCGAAATTTGTCGTTTGTTGATTCTAAACCATCGATACTGACACCTACATAAGAGACACCCGCATCTTTAATTTTCTGAGCAATTTTTGGGGTTATCAGAGTTCCATTTGTACTGATAACGGTTCTTAGTCCCTTATTCCCCGCATATTTTATAAGTTCAAAAAGATTCTCTCTAAGAATGGGTTCTCCCCCAGAAAAAAGTAGTACTGGAACCTTAAAAGCAGCAAGATCGTCAATCATAGTTGTTGATTCTTTTACTGATAATTCTCCCGAGAATTCACGATTTGAGGCATCTGCGTAGCAATGTTTACACCTTAGATTACATTTTCTAGTCGTGTTCCAAACTACTATTGGCTTCTTATCCAATGAGAATTGTAAAAGATCATGAGGTAGCTTAGCGCTATCCCTACCGTATCGTAAAGCATCCCCTTGTGAATACTTTTTACATAGCAATTTGCTGAAACCAATCATCTTAACTCTACCCTTACTCGTACCGTTTGTAAGTTTTTTTGTACTCTTTGCTGCTATAGAGCATTATGTAATTATTAATACCAACTGCAGTGGATAGCTTCTCAGCAGTTTTTATAACACTTTTAGTATCGTATCCGTGGATCATAGTATAGAGATTAAATTCCCACTTACCTGGAATAAGGGGACGCTCATAGCAATGCGTAACTTCTTCAAAATTCGCAAGTTTATTACCTACTTCCTCAATCATATCTGGAGGAATATTCCACGCTATCAGCGGGTTAGCTTTAATTCCGAGCTTCCTATGCCTCATAGAAGCGCTGAATCTTCGAATGATTCCGTTGTCAACCATTTTTTGAATCTTGTCAATAACTTCTTCTTCACTTATTCCAAGTTTCTTAGATACAATTAAAAAAGGTCTAGATTCTAACGGAATATTGTCTTGCATTATTCGGAGTATGTCCTCATCGGTTTTGTCTAATTTGACTAGAGTCATTTTATATCAAACTTCACATTTATTTTGAATTTTCTAATTACTGGAAGATTTAGAAGGTCTTCATGGGGTACATTTTTTCGAATATCTCTAATATTTTGTTCCAAATCATCTTTGCTATTTGCAATTATTGTAGCCCAGATATTATACTCATGATTCCTAGCATAGTTGTGGGTAATATTCTTGTATGAATTAAGTTTCTCTGCTATTTTATCACGATTTTGATCAGGCACTTTCAATGCAATAAGGGTGCTGGCATAACCTACTTTCTTAGAATCTATACGTAAGCCAAATTTCCGAATGATACCCTCGTTAGTTAATTTGTTAATCCTGGAGAACAGTTCTTCCTCTGTGATGTTTATTTTTCCAGCTATTTCCCTAAACGGATATTTAACTATGGGAAGGTTCCCTTGAAGTTCTCTCAAAATACTTTTGTCCTTAGAATCTAAGTTTGTCATAGTTAATACATAGAAATAATTGAAAACTAACAAGGGTAAAATGATAGCAATTGTTACATCTAAAATGAAATTTAACTGCAGAATGATTAAAGAATTAAATAATCATAGTTTGAAATTTATTGGATTCAAAGTAGATGAAGAATCAACAACAAATTACATATCCACTAGAAGATTTGGATTTACAAATAATGTAAGTAATAGTGAGCTCAGTCTAGAAGAGGCTATATCGAAGTGCATACAAAAAGAACAATGAAATCCTTTACATTACTAAGAAAGGGGATAAGGGAAGGACTAAGTGAATTTGGATTTAAAAAGCCTACAATTATACAATCTCTTGCAATACCCGAAATTCTGAAAGGAAATAATTGTCTCTTAATAGCACCCACTGGTATAGGAAAGACAGAAGCAGCTATCCTCCCAATTTTTCACAAATTTCTAAAAAAAAGGGAAAAAGGTATAAACATCCTTTATATTACCCCCCTTCGAGCCCTTAATAGAGACATCCTTGAGAGAATGGAATGGTGGTCAAAAAAATTAGATATTAAAATAGACGTTCGGCACGGAGACACCTCCCAATACCATAGGCGAAAACAAGCTTTAAATCCTCCTCAAATGCTTATAACAACACCCGAGACTCTGCAGGCGATTCTACCTGGATCTGTTATGAAAAACCATCTTAGAGACGTGCGCTACGTTATTATCGATGAGGTTCATGAATTCGCTGAGGATAAACGTGGAGCTCAATTAAGCGTCGCTCTTGAGAGATTAAGTGAGATTACAAAAAAAAAGTTTCAGAGAATTGGGATCAGTGCAACAATAGGTTCGCCTAAAATAGTATCGAGATTTTTAGCTGGAAAAAATAAAATGAAAATTCTTAAGGCATCTCCTGCTAAGAATATTGATATTAAAGTAGTCAAACCTAAACCTGTACGGTATGGGAGAGATATTGCTGCTAGAACGTATTCAAATCTAAGAGCTTCTTATCGAATAGCTATGATTATAAGCCTTCTGCGTAAACATAAATCAGTTTTAATTTTCGTAAATACGCGAGAAATGGCTGAAATTCTTGCATCCCGCTTCAATATCCTAGGGGAAAATGTAGGTATCCATCACAGCTCTATTTCTCAAGAGGCACGAGTTAGAGCTGAAAAAGAATTCAAGGAAATGAAGTATGATGGATTAATTTGTACATCTTCTTTAGAGCTTGGTATAGATATTGGAAGTATTGACCTAGTGTTACAGTATAAAAGTCCTAAACAGGTGACGCGTCTCTTACAACGCATAGGTCGCTCGGGACATAAAATTGGTCAGACTTCAAAAGGTATTATAATTTCTACTAATTCTGATGATATTTTAGAATCGTTAGTAATTACACGGAAAGCTTTGGATGAGGAATTAGAAGGAATTATCATCCATGATAAACCATTTGATGTTCTTGCTCACCAACTAGTAGGATTGGCACTCGATAAAGGGGTAGTTAATAAAAAGGATGCATTGGACTTAATCAGAAGGAGTGCCATTTATAATAATTTGAGTAAGGAGGAACTCGAGGAAGTCCTCCAGCTAATGCGATCTCTAAGGCTCCTATGGGTAAGAGAAGAGAGCTTTAGCAAAAGGCGAAGTGCCTGGGAATATTATTATAGTAATCTTTCAACTATACCAGATGAACGGAGATACTTTGTAAAAAATTTAGTTTCTAGAGAAGGTCTAGGTGTTCTAGATGAGGCTTTTGTTGTAAATTACATTGCTCCTGAGAATCTGATAATTTTTAAAGGTTCACCCTGGCGAGTGGTAACTGTTGATGAAGATGTAATTGAAGTTGAACCTATTAGTAATGTAACAGGTGCAATACCCTCCTGGGTAGGGGAAGAAATAGCCGTACAATTTAATGTAGCAAATGAAGTTGGAAAGCTACGAAGACTAGGGGGTAAAATAGGAGAGGATTCATTAGCTAAATATCCAACGGATAATTATACAAAAAAATTAGCATTTTCACAAGTTAGAAGACATCTTAAAATGGGTATCCCAATCCCAAGTGACAACAGAATCCTTGTTGAAATGATTAACGATTTTATTATAATTCACTCATGCTTTGGTATGAAAGTCAACCAAACACTAGGTAGAGTATTATCAATATTATTAACATCTCAACTAGGTCATGAAGTATCCCTCCAGACTGATCCTTATAGGATAATTCTTCAGTCCCCATCTTTATTGAAAAAAAAGACTCTAAAAGAACTCTTAGATATTGATGCTAAAGGCATAAAACCACTACTAAATTTAAGTCTGAAAAGAAGTTCATTATTTAGATGGAAATTTGTCCATGTTGCCAAACGGTTTGGAGCTATATCTAAGAATATTTCATATAACCACATTTCTATCCGGCGTTTAATTGACACTTACGATGAGTCACCAATATACAAAGAGACTCTTAATGAAATTTTTAAAGATAAATTAGATTTAAAGAACACTAGTAAGGTACTAAATAGTATAAAATCTGGAAAGATAAAAGTTGAATATATCAGGCCTAAAAAACTTTCTCCACTAGCAGAGCTTGGATTGAAGTCACATGGCGAGATTATTCTACCAGCCAGAGCTGAACATATGATTCGTAAAGCCCTGGAGAAACGATTGGGAGATAAAAGGGTTAAATTATTCTGTCTTTACTGTGCTGATTGGTCGATTTATCTTAAAGTGAAAAATTTTAGTGACCCGACTTTATGTAAAAAATGCGGCGCGAGAATGTTGACTGTGATAAAGAGAAAATTCAAACAGCATATATCTCTATTCAAACATTTTAAAAGAGGGGGGAAAATCACTGAAGAAGAAGAAAAAGAAATCAAGAGAATGCAGAAGTCAGCGAATCTTGTCCTTTCATATGGGAAGCGAGCAATAATAACTCAGGCTGGGTGGGGGATAGGTCCTGAAATAGCGAAAAGGGTTCTCATAGCAACGAACAAAGAAAATGAGCTGTATGCAAATATACTAAATGCAGAACGTAATTATGCTAAGACTAAGAGGTTCTGGGATTAAATAAGAAGATTATTTAAAATTATATTAGAAAAAATCTCACAATATAGCGTGTCTTAAAAATAGGGTTTATAATAATTTAGCTTAATGTTTGCATCATAGAACTCTAAAAAAAAAATGCGACATAGAGGGATATTTTTCTTTTTAAAGGGAGAACAAATATTATTAATATTGATTTCCTATTAGAAAATATGAAACTTGATCTTCATATGCACACTAATTACTCAAAAGACTGTAAAATGGAACCATCAACGATTGTAAACTACGCCATGAAATTAGGTCTTGATGGTATAGCTGTAACCGACCACGAAACAATTAAAGGGGGATTAGCGGTCAAGAAGATTGCACCTAAAGAATTAGATATAATTGTCGGAAGCGAAATTAAGACTGACCGGGGAGAGGTTATAGGATATTTTATTGAGGATGAAATTCCTGGCGGTACACTTTATGATGTTGTAGATCAAATAAAAAATCAAAATGGATTGGCTATTGCACCTCATCCTTTTGATTTATTCAGACCAAATAGTTTATTACCGACAGATGAAGACTCTAAGATATTGGATGGATTAGAAGTATTTAATTCAAGATGTATGCTCCATAAAACGAATAAATCAGCTGAAAAATTTGCAAAAAAATATGGGTTAATAACAACTGCAGGCAGCGATGCTCATACACTAGATGAAATAGGAAATTCTGGAGTAGAAGTTGACGATATTGAAGATATTCGAAAAAATAGGAGAATTAGAATTTTTGGTAAAAAAATGTCTATGACTAAACTGCTAAAGACTAAGATGAAGAGGTTTATTTAGGTGGAAAAATTTTTTTATCATAAAATTTGCTTTTTAGAAATATGAATAACTTGAAACTTGATGCGGCAATGTCTGCTTGCAAATTAATAAAGGATGGGCAAATTGTAGGTTTGGGTACTGGTTCTACTGTAAGTTATGTACTCCAAGAGATTGGAAATAGAATAAAAGAAAACGAACTAAGAATCCAAGGTATTCCAACATCAAAAGCTACTCAGGAACTAGCACAGAAGATGGATATACCTTTAACAACCTTGGAAGAACATTATGATGTAGATATCGCAATAGACGGTGCTGACCAAGTTTCTTCATCTCTTGATCTTATTAAAGGCGGTGGAGGCGCCCACACTCGCGAGAAAATCGTAGCTAAACAGGCTAGAAAATTTGTAATTATAGTTGATGATGGAAAACTCTCAGAAAAATTGGATATACCTGTGCCCATTGAAATCCTCCCATTTTCAAGGAAAGTTACATCCGAGATTCTATCCACAATGAGTATAAAACATTCCTTAAGAGGTTTAGAAACAAATCCATTAATAACTGATAACGGTAACTATATCCTGGACGTAGACTTTGGTGAGATAAAAGTACCAGGAGATCTTGAATCTAAAATAAACTCTGTAATCGGGGTAGTTGAGAATGGGATTTTCTCAAAAATGGCGGATGAAGTTCATGTTGCATCTGCAAAAGGAATAAATATTTTAAAAAAAGGATAATTAATTAGTTCTGAAAAAATAATTTAATAAAAATAAAAGACATAGATTGAAAATATGGTATCTAACCTTTAATTTATTGCCGGGGTAACTCAGCCTGGTTAGAGTGCCACGCTCATAGGGTTGGTTTCGTAAGGCGGAACAGGTTGGGAGACGTGGAAGTCGCGGGTTCGAAGCCCGTCCCCGGCATTCCTTTTAATCACACCTGAAGCCTTAGCCTTTAAGAGCTGTGAAAAGAAATATTTTTCAGGCGATAGATTTTTCCATATCCTTTATACCCGAACATGTTCGGGATATAAAATATTTAAACGCCCTTAAAATAAACTCTAAAAGATGAGCAGTAAATTAGTGTCAGTCATCGACTACTGGGCAAGCCGAATATTCACCTCCAGGTACCTATTTTTCAAACGTTAATCTGAAAGGGCCTTATATGGCTGATTCCAAATTTACAAAGAGTCAAGAAAGAGCCTTCTACAAGCTGAAAAAAGCACTAGAAGAAGTAGATGACGTGGTATATGTCACCCCATCAAAGAAGAAGAAAAAGACTAAGATAAAAAAGTAACTTATTCCTTTCAAGATTTGGTACGACAAACATAAGGAAAAGTAATAGCATTAATGGTATAGGTACCTTTAACTTTTTCCACCAATTTATCAATGTTTTATATCATAATTCCCCTCTTCCTTTTTAATTTTATCAATCAATCATTTTACAACTATATTATACCTCGTTTTTTACAATAATATACTCTAATTTATCACCTCTTACTACTGATTTTTACAAACATTTTAATTATTAATTTTTTTATCATTATTTTCTTGAATTTTCCCCTTAATTATTGAGGAAATTGAAAATTATTAGTCATGTTGAATTAAAATATGTTTTTTTTATCAACTTTTTTTAAAAACATATGTCAAATTGAATAAAAAATATGAGTTTTATGTAGTTGATAACTTCATTATTACAAGTTCAAATGAAAGTTTTTAAGATTTTTACAACTTTTTAATTAATTTACAACTTTTAAGTACAATTGGCTTTTTCACACACACCAAGATAATAGTGTATTTAGCAAACAATAATACATTTTTATATAGTGAAATGTGTTTATTTGATAAAATATCATAATTTTTCATAACTAATCAAGATATAGAACGATAATTTCACCCCATAATATTGATATCTTATTATGTTTACTACTTAATCATGCCAATTTTCCTAATTCTTTACCTCCATAATTATCGTTTTTAATGATGGAAAATAAATTAGTATTTTTTGAACATTTTTATGATAAAAATTCATTAATTTACAAATAATTATTACCCTGTTTTTTACTTCTTTTTTCACTTAGTTTTTTCTGAAGTTCTTAAACGATTTTCATCTATAAAATTGAAGGTAAATTTCTATTAATTTAACCTAAATAGGTTTTTAATTTTTAATGCAATAGCATCCCACTACATTAACTGTAAATTAGATTTAAAATAATGCATGTATGTAGCAGTATTAAAGAGTTAAATATTGACTTTCTGACCATTACGAACAAGGAATAAGTCCTTGTTTAAAGTGTATCCTTCATTTTCAGCGATCTCAGCATAGGTAGCCAACATCTTTAAATTGCCATGACTTGGTATAACGTTCTCTGGTTGAAGCATGTTCAGTAAATCCCTATGATCCTCCATTGAAGCATGACCTGATACGTGAAGACCTTTATAAAGTCTTACACCCTTCATTTTTAGCAATTCCTCTAATGCAAATCTGTTCGCTACGTTAATAGGGCTGGGTATGACATCGGCAGAAAACATGACTTGATCTCCTTTAGAGAATTGGAATGGCACCTTATTCTTTGACATCCTTGTGAGTAGAGCATCGGGCTCACCTTGATGTCCTGTGACTACGAGGAGCGACTTTTCTATTCCTTCTTTCTTAATACGTTTTAGGGATTTTTTTATTGAATTAGGGTTTCCATATATGTGTGATTCTGATGGGAGGTCAATGAGATTTAATCTTTCGGCGATTCCTACGTACTTCTCCATGGAACGTCCCAGAAGTACTGGAGTTCTGTCTAAGACATATGCTAATCTAACAATACTATTGATCCTAGCTATATGAGAAGAAAAGGTTGTTACTACCAAAGCCTTTGAATCATCGACCTTAAGAAAATTATCTTCTAATAGGTTCTTTGCAATTCTCTCTGAAGGAGTTCGGCCCTCGTTCTGAACTCTTGTAGTCTCCACAATTAGAACTTTAACTCCCTCTTTACCGATATCTTTTAGCCTTTTATAATCTGGCTTTCTACCAATTCCAGGAGAATCATCAAATTTGAAATCCAAAGCATAAACGAGATTCCCTTCTGAGGTATGAACAACAATCATAGAGGCCTGTGGTATTGAATGGGCAACACGAACAAATTCAATACTCATATTAGGAGAAATCTGTATAGTTTTACCTTGTTCTAAAATTTTAAGGGGATTCTTCAATTTTTTTTTGCGCCTGTAACTTAAATCTTTTTTTATTAGCGCCATAGTATAAGGTGCAGCTATAATTGGTACATTGTACTTTGATGCCATGATTGATATAGCACCTAAATGGTCAAGATGGCCATGACTCACAATAATCGCTTTGATTTTATCATTTATCTTGGAATCATCTGGTATGATGCCCTTTCCAACTAAATCACTTTTTGATAGTTTAGAAGTATCAGTATCCTCGTGGATCATAACTCTATCAAGTCTAATTCCCATATCAATAATTACAGCATCATCCTTGGATTTGATAAGAGTCATATTCCTACCCACCTCCTCATACCCGCCAACAGGAAGAATTTCCATTAGAATTATCTTCTCCTATTAGCAAATTGCTTACATTCAATGCCTCTTAAATCTAACCACTCCCTCGTATTACCTGTTATAATTAAATTAGATTTTCTTAAGTCATCGATTGTTAAAGCTCCGACTAAAAACATTGCAGTTTTTAGCTCCTCAATTATTCTGGTAATATCTTTCACAACTTCTTTGCTACTAATTTGAGATTTCCTTAAAAGAGGCATTGCAATTCCACAACAAGTTGCACCAAGAGCTAGAGCTTTAGCTATCTGTAGGCCATTTCTGATTCCTCCAGTGGATATTACATCTATTTTTACAGCTGTTGAACACTCAACTGTTGATACGGCAGTTGGTATCCCCCAATCCCCAAATAATTTTCCTAAAGTATTTTTCTTCCCTATCCTATAATGCTCAATTGCAGGGAAGGATGTCCCCCCCAAACCACCGACATCTATAGCATTTACTCCAGCTTTCTCTAAGAGCGCTGCATCTTCCATGGATATTCCTGCACCAGTTTCCTTCGCAATTAACGGAACCCCCACTTCTTTTAGTTTCCTCACAGCCTCAAGACATGCCTTGAATTTGACATCACCTAAAGGTTGAACTGCTTCATGTAGTGCATTTAAATGAATCGCTAGTGCATCAGCTTCAATCATGTCAACAGCTTTTTTTGCTTCTTCAATGGAGTAATCATTAGAAAATTGGGCCATTCCTAGGTTCCCGATAATGAAAGCGCTTGGAGCTGCTTTTCTAGCAACCGAATAGGTATAAACAAGATTTTTATGTTCAATGCCAGCTCGTTGACTACCAACACCCATGGGTATCCCTAATTCCTCAGCAGCAAGAGCCAGATTTTTATTTATTATCTCTGCTTTTTTATGTCCTCCTGTCATGCCAGCGATCATGATTGGAGCATCGATTTTTTTACTGACAAGAGAGCTCTTAACATCTACCTCATCAATATTTATTTCAGGCAATGCCCGATGAATAAAAGAAATATCATCAAAACCATTTTGGACTTTGCTTTGAACTTTCTTATCAGTTGAAATTTCCAAATGGTCTAATTTTCTAGATCCAATCGTCATAACTACCACCCTTTATTCTAGTTCCTTTTACCTGATTACCTAATAAAGCCTTACTAAGCCTTCCTGGTACGAGCCCATTAATAATGACAGATTCCATGCCTTCTGAAGCTAAAATCAATAATTCACTTAGCTTTCCTTTCAAACCACCAGTTACATCTATACTAGCTTTACTCAGTATTGTTAGCACCTCTCTATAATTATCTTGATTAACTTCCTTAATTAGAGTTGCACCATCTTCAACAGGGTCACGATCAAAAATTCCATCTTTATCAATGGCTAAGATTATTCTATTTGGTTTTAAGTGTTTAGACAGATATGTTACTATCCTATCCCCAGATAAAATACAAAAGCCTTGTTTATGGTCTAGGACTACATCACCATACAGTACCGGCAATAAACCCAGTTTCAAGAAACCTGTAATCAAATCAGTATTAAAAGTCAGTATCTTCTTTTGATTGCAAATTGCTAATGAAGATGTTTGAAGTGAAACTGCATTCAGACCTACGTTAGAAAGAGCCTCAACAACTACTCTATTAAAATCTGTCATTGCATTTCGAGTAAGTACAACCCCCTTTATCTGAGATGGATCTTTATAGCCAAATTGAAGTTTATATTCCTGCGCTAAAGGATGTCCGTAGCTACCTCCGCCGTGAATAACAACAGTAGGATCTTTAGCCTTTTGAATCTCATTACCTAATTTTTCTAAGATGCCTTCTCTCAGAGAGAACCGTTCTTCTTTATGCGTTAGTAAACTACCCCCCAACTTTAAAACATTCATACTAACTTAACTCCTTCTAATGAAATAGATGTGTCAATTGCTAGGCATTTACAATCAGATATAGCCTGGATAACATCCTCCTTGTTTGAGGGGGTGTAAGCTATGATACAGCCTCCGCCACCTGCACCTGTAATTTTTGCCCCTATAGCACCAGCGTCCCGTGCTACATGAACTAATTTGGATAGTGCTTCGGTACTTACCCCAAGAGATTCAAGAATGCCGTGATTGATATTCATCAAATCACCAAAATCTTCCTCTTTAATAATCCTCATCTTTGCCATCTTGGTTATCCTCCCTATTTGTTTAATTAAAGGATCTATTATATCTGGATATTTGTTTCTAAGATTTGCAACATTCTGGACTAAATTTTTAGTGGACCTTTCAATTCCGGTATAACCTACCACTAAAGGGAATGTTGATTTAAGATTTTCATGCCTATTCTTAAGGGGATTAATGTATTGAACACCACCATAAACTGATGTAAACGTATCTGTAGGTGATGCGACACCTTGTACTTCCCGCTCTACTTGATGCCCGAGCTGTGCAATCTTTTTCCTTTCTAATTTCTCATTTAATAGAGTAGAAACGGATAAGATAGTTGCAACAGAAACAGCTGCAGAGGATCCAAGACCTGATGCTGGAGGAATTTGGGAGGAAATTTTTAGTCTTACTCCCTTAGTTTTTCCAAGATAATCAAATAATACCTCAACAGCTTTTTCAATATATCTATAATCGTTAGAGTCAGTGGAATTAATCTTTATTCCACTTTTTATCCTGTCAGCCTCTACAATTACACGTTTATTTATCGCACCGGCTATTGACGGCTCTCCAAATACAACCGCATGCTCTCCAAAGAGAATGACTTTACCGGGTGCAGAAGCAATAACCATATCTATCGCCTGAATAATATTGCAGAATATGCAACAACACTTGAATCATCGCCTGTAATATCCCCGCTAGAACCATATTTTAAGATTTCACATTTTGTAGCTCCAAGCATCTTTGAAGCTGAAAGACACACTGCAATTGGCCCATATCCACACACAGACACATCAAGATCGTTAACTGTTTGAATAAATTTCTTTTCATCCATTGCCAATAGATACTTCATCACTTTTTTGTCTTTTTCAAAAGCAACGTTTTTTTCCTCATAATGACTAAAATCACTACTCGCAAGAATAAGGGACTGATCTATTGCAATACACTTTGCAAGTTCTTGACAAGTTTCTAAGTCCTGAATCCTCATTACAATAGGTACAAAATTGAAATCGCCATATATAAATTGTAAAAAAGGAAGTTGCACTTCAATTGAATGCTCGAAACGATGTGCATCCTCATCAATATCCATCAAAGAACATTCCTTACAGAATTTATCCACAATTTGCCCCTCAACTTTTACTTCTCCTAACGGTGTTTTCCAAACATCATTTGAAGTCGCAATTATTCCGCCTAATCCAGTATGGTTAGGGCCAAGAGCAATTACCACAACAGGTTTCTTTTGATTAGATAAAGCGTAGTAAACATGAGCTGCTTCGGGACCAGAATACATATACCCTGCATGGGGTACAACTGCACCAACAATATCTCTGTCAAGTGTCTTATTAGATGGAAGTTTCCCTGGACCCAGATGGTGAACAAAACACGATTGGATTTCCTTCGTTAATTCATTTACCTTCGAGGGATAAAATTTCCCTGCAACCGAAGGGGTTCTCATTACTTCTAATCCTCTCCAAAATCATCTAGAGAGATAAAATCTTCTTTAAGTAAAGACTTTTCACGCAAAAGCTCCCGGGCAAGAAGCCAATATACAATAATTAAAGCTTTTTTCCCCTTATTATTAGTTGGAATAACAATATCAACACCACTTAATGCGTTATCAGTATCGCACAACCCAACAACAGGGATTCCTATCTTATTAGCTTCTTTCAAAGCCTGTTCATCTCCCCTAGGATCAGTTATTAACAAAACTTTAGGTTCTAAAAAATTAGATAACACTGGATTAGTAAGTGTCCCTGGAACAAATCTATTTGAAATAGCCTTAGCACCAACTATCTTTGCAAAGTCTTGGATAGGACGCTGCCCATATTGTCTTCTAGAAACAACAAGGATAGAATCTGTTTTGAAACTAGATAAGAATTTTGCAGCATATTTTATCCTCTCATTTGACTTTTTAACATCGAGAATGTAAAGACCATCGTCTCTTACCCTATATATATAGGGTTTCATGTCGTCATTCTTCTGCTGAGTCCCGATATGTATCCCGGCAGCAAGATAGTTATCGAGAGTAGTGAGTAACTCGTCCATTTATAACCTCCTAAATTGGTAAATGCGCCATCTTAGCACGTATTCCTAAATCTTCTTCAATCCTAATAAGCTCGTTGAGCTTGGCAATTCTTTCCCCTCCGACAACTCCTGTCTTGATTATTGGACATTCGTAAGCAACCGCCAAGTGAGCAATAGTTTCATCGCTAGACTCGCCGGACCGATGGGAAAGTACTGTTGTGAGGCGATTTTTGTTTGCTAACTCAATAGCTTTAAAGGTGTCGGTCAATGTTCCAATCTGATTGGGTTTAACTAATAGCGCCCGAGTAGACCCTAAATTTACACCCTTTTGTATTCTTTTGATATTAGTTACATATAAATCATCACCACAAACAAGGGCCTTTGAACCATTTGTAATCTCTGTGAACCCCTCAAAATCCTCTTCCTCAACCGGATCTTCGACATAATAAAGGTCAAATGCCTCAATTAGATCTAAAATATGATTTACCTGCTCTTCACTAGTTCTTTTTACCCCCTCTCTTTGATATACATATCTTTCTAAATCTGAGTCCCACATCTCACTTGATGCAACGTCGACTCCAAGTTTAATATCAATACCAACCTCATCTTTTACTTCCGAGGTTATCTTAACAAGCACTTCTAAGGCTTCTTCATCCCCTATGTTGGGAGCCCAAGCACCCTCGTCTCCCTTCCCAAGACTCATATTTTTTCCTTTCGATAAAAGTTCAACTTTAACGCGCTTATGAACTTCATTATTAATCCATAATGCCTCATGTAAATCTGAAGCACCGACTGGAATAATGAGAAATTCTTGAATATCAGTAGAATTGGAAGCGTGTGCTCCACCACCAATTATGTTACCTAATGGATAAGGTATTGAATTAGGATTTTGTCCTAAGTGTTGATACAAAGGGACACCATTGGAAGATGAAGATGCCTTAGCAGCAGCTAAAGAAATGACTACTGA
>CAYZUE010000004.1:0-46941 GCA_964481825.1 Candidatus Hydrothermarchaeota archaeon
TTTCGTGCAAAGTATTTGTTTCAGGTCCAAAATGTACCTTTAAAGGAGGAATTTCTAAAGTCTCAAGTTCAAAAAATAAACAAACATTATTATTAACAAAAAAATCAGAGTGCAATACCCTAAATCCTTTACGAATTAGGTATTTTTCAATCACTTTAGCACCCTTCCTCCCTTGATTATAAAGGATTTCCTCGTGTTGTTGGGGTTTTTTAAAAAAAACTGCCAATAAATTTGTTCCTCTCTTTTCAAATATTTTAAGAGTTTTTCCCCTTTGCACTTTCTTTTTCACTGGAAAAAAGAAGCTCTCAGAAGGATTATCAAGATATATCCGTGCAGCGTAACAAAAAATGCCGAAATTGGTTGCTGAAAGCGCACTAGCTACATTCCTATTCTCATCGACGGGATCAATCACTATTAATGGAGACGCAAATTTAGACTTTAATATTTTTGTTTCTTCAATCGATCCATCGATCACGATTACTTCCTTATTTTTCCATTTTCTAGCATTCTCTAAAACTCCTTTAAAAGAACCGTTATTTATTACAAGAAGTTCACATAGATATCCAGAGAAACCATTAACTTTTGACTCAGCACCATAACAACCAATACCCTTTAAAAATTGCTTAAGAAGACGAACGTCAGTCTCTTTACCGGGAATTAGACCCTTAACAAACTTATCATGGAAAGGAGTCCTATCAACCGCAGACTTTAATTTTAAAGTATTCTTCAACTTATAACACGGAACTAGTTCAACCTTATAATTTTCATAATAACCTATCACATAGGGATGTTCTGCATAATGCTTCTCTGGGGTTTTAAGAATTTTTGAACCTATCATTGTAACCACGTTCTCTAAATCCATCTTTGTGCAATTCAAAGGAAAAGAAATAAAAATATCAAGGTCTTTATCGCTTCTTAGCCAGGTCCGACGTGATACAGAACCAACTAGGTTTACCACAAGCCCATTAGATAATCTATCAGCTTCTCTTTGTACCTTTGAAACAAGACTTTCAACAGTTTTTTTCATGGATTTTTCTTCTTCTTTACTTGGCACTATCCTTTCAAGAACAGATTGCATATTAAAAAATGGACTTGTTAAAGCTTATATTTTTTTTTATAAAGAGTATGATAAATGAAATAATCTGATAATTTGTAAATATAATTATTGGAAAACGAGAAATCAGTATAAATCCATGTTAGATAATGAGTAATATTTAGATTCTTAAAGATAATTTTTAATGGAAAAAAGGTAGAACCGGAACTCTTAGAATTTGAAAAAAAAATATATTAAATTTCTTGAGAAAAAATTGTCGTATATATCGGACCATCGAATCTTAGAACACTTTTCTTAAGTTCGACCTTCTTAATTTTAAAACATCCAAAATTTGTGTATTTATGCATTAATAAGAAACTCTTCAAATTTTCTTTACCTTTAATTGATTTCACCCTTGCTAAAGTGAGATGAGGATGATAGTTAATATCTTTTCTTAAATTCAAATTTGTAAGATTATTTTCGATTATACGATGCATATCTATAATTTTCTCTTTGTTCTTATCAATCCCGACCCAAATTACCCGCATATGATTTAGATTTGGAAAAGTTCCCAGACCTTTAAAAGTGATATCAAAAGATTCAAAATGATTACAAACATTTTTTAAACATTTAATAACATCGGGTATTAATTCCATTTTGATGTCTCCGAGAAACTTTAAAGTTAAATGAAGTTTTTCTGGACTGACTAGCTTTAAATGTGGGTTCAACCCACCTAGCTCATCAAGGCAAGATAAAACCTCTTTGCTACTCATTTCAATGGCGATAAAAAATCTCATGTATTCCTTGCCTTATGTTAATTTTTTATTTTTCAGTTAATGCAACCTCTTAATTTTATCGGATTATATGTAATAACCGATAATAAAAAAGTTGAAAATGTTGATTTTTGCAAAAAAGTGATTGCAGGGGGCGGTAAAATAATCCAGTTAAGGGAAAAAGATAAAGCTAAGGCTGTTGAAATAGGAAGAAAATTAAAGATATTAACAGAAAAAAATGGAGTGATACTTATCATTAATGATTGGCCAGACGTAGCAAAAACCATTAATGCTGATGGAGTACATTTAGGACAAAAAGATATGCCTATTTATAAAGCAAGAAAATTACTTGGAAGAGATAAGATAATAGGTGTTTCTACTCATAATGTCAAGGAAGCACTAGAAGCTGAGCAGAAAGGTGCAGACTACATAGGCATAGGGCCTATTTACAAAACAAAAACAAAAAACTGCAATCCAGTTGGACTTAAAATTATAGAAGAAGTTAAAAAAAAAATACAAATACCATTCGTTGCAATTGGTGGAATAAATGAGGATAACATAGATGAAGTTTTAGCAGCAGGAGCAAAAAACATTGCAATGATTTCTGCAATTTCTAAAGAAAATAACGTTAAGGAAAAAGTTGAAATTTTAACAAAAAAAATAAAAGGAGATTAAAAGTGGAAATAAAAGAACCAATGAGAACAAAGGAAAAAGTGGCAAAACGCCCCATTTTTAATAGTATTCAAGAAAAAGATGTAACCAGAGCAATAGTTAAACTCTTCTCTGAAGAACTAATTGAACATGCTGAGAATGATGTGGTTATAGTGGGAGGTGGACCAGCAGGTTTAATGGCTGGAAGAGATCTTGCAGAAGCCGGCATCAAAACTCTAATCGTAGAACGAAATAATTATTTAGGCGGAGGATTCTGGATTGGAGGGTACCTTATGAATAAAATCACAGTACGAGGTCCTGCTCAAAAGATACTTGACGAAATCGATGTACCATACTCTGAATATCGAAAGGGCCTCTATGTAACTGATGGACCTCATGCCTGCTCAAAACTAATTGCAGCTGCCTGCGATGCAGGGGTAAAGATTCTAAACATGACCAAAGTTGATGATATAATAATGAAAGAAAATGATAGAGTTTCAGGAGTAGTCATTAACTGGTCACCTATCTCAGCATTACCCCGCGAGATTACCTGTGTTGACCCGATTTCCCTGGAAAGCAAACTAGTAATAGACGCCACAGGACATGATGCGGAAGTAGTAGATGCCCTACAGAGACGGGGAAAAATAAAAATGAAAGGTATGGGAGCGATGTGGGTTGAAAGAAGTGAAGATGCAGTAGTTGAACACACTGGAGAAGCTTATCCTGGACTTATGGTGATGGGAATGGCAGTTTCAACACTCTATGGCTTACCTCGGATGGGTCCTACTTTTGGAGGGATGCTCCTCTCAGGAAAAAGGGCCGCTGAGATTGCAATAGATCTTTTAAAGAAAGGAACAAACGATTAGAGATAACAACGGAAGATAATGATTCTTGAAAAGATAAGATGTATCATCGATAGAAACCCCCTCTTTCAGGGGGGGGTTTTCTTTCTAATTTTAAAAAATCAATCTAAAATATTTGTAAATATGGATGTAAACGCTATTTATAACGATTCAAAATAAAAAAATTTCCAAATAGAAAAAAACTAATAATGCTATGAAATTTAATTTATATGATGAATCAAAAATAGAAAATTTTAATTCTCTAAAGATAAAGAACTACTTGAAAAAGAAGTTTGACGGTATCCACATATCCCTTTTTAAAGACTTGATGAACATAGGTCAAAATGAAGAATCCTTAGATGATTTATCTAAGGAACTTGCAAAAATCAGAATACTCAATCCTAATGAACCATTCCATCCTAATGAACCAATGCATGGTGAATTAAATTTTGAGAAAAGAGTTATCCTTCAAAAAACTTCACCTATTGGAGTATTTTACGATGGCTTTAGACTTCAAAAGTTATACTGGAAATTAATCCCAAAAAAACAGAGAAGCCTTGATTTTGCTCATATAATATTTACTGAGAGATTTTTTGGTACTTTTGAAAATAATGACAGCAGATACCATGGTAGAGTTATCCTCCTAGGATATCCCACATTGATATCTACGACAGGGCTAATTGAAGCGCCAGCGAAGCCCAAAGAATTCTATTTAGGAAGTCAATTGGGCAGAGATAGAGAGGAAATGAAAGAATTGATCGAAGGTAGATTTATAGATTATGGAGATAAAAGGATAACAGATATTCTTAAAGGGTATGTGCTTCAAGGCATATTTTACCAAATGCTAGGAGATACTTTCTGCGAATCAAAAGTATGTAGACTTTTCAATTCCCATTGGCAGGAAGAAGTTATAAATTCTCAGATGCAAGATCCAGAATTCTGTGAGAAACATGTTAAAAGGGTATCATATTTGAAAGAAATTATTAACCCACACTCCCAAACTAATCTCTCTTGGAATAAATTGTAATACAATGAACTAAAACTTAATTCAAATATAAAATATTAGTCGAACACTTTTTTTATTTATGGGTTGCCTTGAAGGCGAGGAAAGTGTACGAGATAGCGGTTAGGGCGCAGTGCCCGAGGATGGTGTACATCGCATTGCTCGGCGACCCCAGAAGAAACCACATAATCATGTGGGCAACGTACACTGAACGCCTGCCGTCGATGAAGGTTACATAACGCGCTAAGCCACCATGATATTTCAGTGACTTTCCAGTTGTGATCCAGGTTACATTATAGATGTGCCGGACGAATCCGTCCAAAACCAACCACAGGAAGCCCAGGACCAGGAAAGCGTTGCTTCCGGTGGCATGCCAAATATACCACATAAAGGCGACGTACCAAACCTGTTCGAATAGCATGTCAAAGCTGTGCTCGAGCTTTCCGATAAGCGTCTTCTTACCCCTTAGGCGCGCTATCTTGCCGTCCACGCCATCTAAAACCCCAACCAAAATCATCAATGACAATGCCAGGGCTAATTCCCCAGCTACCATTAGATAGGCGGCCAAGAAGGCCAGGGCATAAGTTACCAGGGAGATAATATCTGCTCCGATAAACTCGAAATCGTAGAGTAAATATACCGCTAGATCCTCGAAGGGCCTGTGAACACGGCTCGCGAGGTGGGTGCCTTTCTGGAGGCTTCGAATATTATTCCATTTCTTCTTGTTGAACATCGTTTTTTCCTTTCGAAGTAAGTGAATTGAAATTAGATGAGAGATTCTGCCTTTTCAAAGTCTTCCTTTGTGTCCAGGTCAAACCAAAGTGATCCCTTTATGTCATAGGCCTTCATGAGATCTTGATCAGCAAGGGTTTGGATGCTCTCGCTAAGCGAGCATCTGTCTTTACTGATGTTTTCTTGAAGGACCTCGAAGATATATGGAGAGCATAGGAACATGCCGGTGTCTACGGCGTTATATTTCTTCAAATCCTTCCCAACAAATCTGATTCTCCCATTCTCCACCAACACCTTAGTGGCATCATCATTGTCAAAGAAGCTATCAATGTTATAATCAACACAGAGGGTGCACTCCCTGGCACCGATTTCAGAATCCTTAAAAGCAGATAGCCTTTGAGGATTAAAGATGTGGTCCGCCATTAAAAGGATGAAGTTTTCCTTTAACACCTTCCTGGCCTTATATACGGAAACACCGTTAGCCCTCTCCCATTCCCGGTTTTTCACATAATCAATCCTTACTCCATGCTTCTTCCCATCCCCTAACCCCTCTTTTAATTTGTCCCCCAAATATCCAAGAACCACTAAAAACTCCTTTATCCCGGCTTCCTTCCCTGAAAGCACGATCCTCTCGATCAGAGGGACACCTCCCAGGGGTGCGAGGGGCTTGGGAATCCCCTCCGTGAAAGGTCTAAGCCTTCTTCCATTTCCAGCTGCAATAATCACTGCCTTCATTCTTCTCGTTCTGGGTTCAAAAAACAGATATACCATGTTTTTCAACAAGGCTATGTTCACATCACTCAACTTCTCCTCCTCCCAGTAAAATAGTCCGAGCAACACGAAAATGCTTGTCTTAACCGATATGTATATTTACTCCTATCTGCTTTAAATCTACCGGTAGGTGAACGCCCACTGTATTCAATACAGAAATTTCTAGGTTAAAAGCACTGTTTAAATCATCAAAAGTATCTTCTAAAGGTCTTAGAAATACATTTTGAAAAAAACATTGAAAGACATGCCTTCAAATTCTATTCCCCCACCCCGAAGATGCTTATTTAGGTTTGTCCTACATTACCAGACTTACATTTTCCTTAATGCAATCGAATACAATACTTGTCCTTATCTCATTGATACCCTTAATATTGAAGAACTCCTTTTCCACAATACCTTTGAGACTTTCCATATTCTTGGTACGGGCCTTTGCCACTATATCATGTTTACCCAAGGTTGCGTATACTTCCATAACATCTTCTATACTTGCTATTTTCCTGGCGATTTCTTGTGACTTTCCAGTCTCACATGTGATATCAAATATTGCTGTGGTGTTCTTACCATACTCCTGTTGATTAACAAGGATAGTAAAACTCTTTATAATAGCATTCATATTCTTTATTCGTTTATGTACTGCTACATCACTTATTTTTACAATTTTAGAAATCTCTTTATATGTTGTCCGAGAATTCATTTGTAGAACGTTCAGGATCTTCATATTGATTTCATCCATTTTCCTAACCACCATTATAAGATTTGTTAATTAAATATATAATAAGTTTGACTTGAAGTTATTATTTCTAAGTAAGAAATTTATTATATAAAAAAAATGACAATTTAATATTGAGATTAATTCGAAATTAAAAAAATAGTAAAGTATCAAAATCGATAGAAATAGAAAATTTTAATTCTTAAATTAGATGATGTTAAAATTTCAAACTTCTTTCTAATATTAAAGCTTCATCATTTTCTGAAATTTTTTTTTATGAATGTAAATATACTTCCAGACATTAATATTATTAATTAAAATAATAAAAGTAGTGAATAAAACATGGTGGAAAAGTTTAAATAATTATTATAACAGCTATATACTAACTATATCTAAACTCAAAATTAGATTTATTAACAAGAGTTTCAGAGTTTTCCCTTTATCCTTTTTTAGGGGGAAAATCTTACAAAAAAAACGGAGGCATCAATTGATATCTAAAATAAGAAAAAGAGAGGGAGACATAGTAACTTTTGATCGGAAAAAAATCACAAAAGCTGTTTTAAAGGCCGTTAAAGAAGTTAATGGTGATGTAGACTCAGTGCCTGAAATTTCTAACAAAGTTGTTCGAAGTCTCGAGAAAAAGTATTCTAAAGATTTAATTCCAAGGATTGGAGATGTTCAAGACATTGTTGAAGTCTCACTAATGGATGCAGGGATGGTGGATGTTGCCAAAGCATACATCCTCTATAGACAAAAAAGAAGGGAACTGAGAGAGGCGAAATCATCAATAGGGGTTGTAGATGAACTTAAACTTTCTTACAATGCAGTAAAAACACTTCAAATGAGGTATCTCTTAAGAGATGATTCTAATTCAGTAATCGAATCAACATCTCAACTATTTAGAAGAGTTGCAAAAGCTATATCCAATGGTGATGGAGAAGTACATGAAGACGAATTTTTTAGTGTTATGGCCAACACAAAATTCCTCCCAAACTCACCAACTATGATGAATGCGGGAACGGGGAGAGGAACTCTAAGCGCATGTTTTGTTCTCCCAATTGAAGATAACCTGAAAAGCATCATGACTACCGCTTCTCAAATGGCTTATATTCTCCAGTTCGGTGGTGGTACGGGTTTCAATTTTTCACGTCTAAGACATAAGGGTTCTCCAATATCATCTACCCATGGAAGGGCTTGTGGACCAGTTGCAGTTTTGAAACACTACAATAGTGTAAGTAATCTTATAACTCAAGGAGGGAAGAGAGAGGGAGCCAATATGGGGATACTTCGTGTTGATCATCCAGATATTGTAGAATTTATAGATTTCAAGCGAGAAGATATCCATACCAATGATATGTTCCGATGTTTCAACACCAGTGTTTGGATTACAGATGACTTTATGAAACGGGTTAAGAAAGACGAAGATTATATCTTAACAGATGCCACCGGAATTGAAGTTAGTGAATCTGCAAGAAGAATCTATGAAATGATTCTTATGGGAGCTTGGAGAGACGGAAATCCGGGAGTAATCTTTGGAGACACAATAAACAAGAGGAATGCTCTCAAGGATTTAGATGAAATTGAAGCTACGAATCCCTGTGCCGAACAGCCATTGTTACCATATGAGTCTTGCAATCTAGGATCCATTAATCTATCCAAATTTGTGGATTCTAGAGAAATAGATGAAGAATCTCTAATAACTACGGTTGGAACTGCTGTAAGATTTCTTGATAGTGTAATTGACGTCAACAAGTATCCAATAAAGGCAATAGAAGATCTAACAAAAGAGAATAGAAAAATAGGATTGGGCATTATGGGTTTCGCAGATCTTCTATTGAGACTTAGAGTTAGATATGACTCTAATGAAGGATTAAAAATAGCGGAAAGATTAATGAAATTAGTTTCAGAAACAGCATTAGAAACAAGTATCGCACTTGGAGAGGAAAAAGGGAGTTTTCCAAATATAGATAAGAGCACATTTAAAACTCCTATGAGGAATGCAACTTTGACTACGATAGCGCCAACAGGAACACTGAGTATCCTTGGTGACTGTAGTCAAAGTATAGAGCCTCTGTTTGCTGTCGCCTATAAAAGAAGAGTGCTTGGACAGGAACTTTTAGAAATAAATCCCACTTTTGAATCCATTGCAAGAGAAGAGGGTTTCTACAGTGAAGACCTATTAAGAAAAGTGTCCTCTGCTCTGTCTATTCAAGAAATTAAAGATATCCCAAAGAGTATTAGAAGAATCTTTGTTACAGCTCATGATATATCTCCAGACTGGCATGCTAAAATGCAAGCAGCGTTTCAGAAATACGTGGACAATGCCGTGAGCAAAACAGTGAATCTGCCCAGCAATACAGGAACTGATGATGTAAGAAAAGTTTTCGATCTTGCGCATAAACTAGGATGTAAAGGGATAACAGTATACCGCGATAAATCTAGACACAATCAAGTTTTAGATACTTGTGAAAGTGGGGTATGTGAGTTGTGAAAAATCTTGATTGCACATACTATCCATGTCATTTCAAAGGGCAGACTTGTAAGTATTGCTATTGCCCTTTTTATCCTTGCATGGAAATATCGACAGGTGGAAAATTTAAGAAAGTGTTTCTGGATATGCGGTTAATGCACCATGAAAAAGTGATATGGAAAGACGGTCAGAATATTGAATGGGATATCTGGGATTGTAGCCAATGTGATTGGATTCATAAAATAGAGATTGAAAACAAAATTGCGATTGATCCAATAATGTGAATTAAAATTGTAGGAATAGTAGTAACCATATGACAAATCCAAAATTGGATATCAGAGTGATAAAAACTTCAGGAGATTTTGAAGACTTTGACCCAAATGTAATAACAGAAGAATGTATTGAAGCAGGCATTGAGTTCTTTACAGCTGCAGAGGTAGCCATGGAGATATCTCAAAAGATTTATGATGGGATATCAACCAAAGAAATTAAAGACTCCACATTAGAGGTACTGTACAAAAAACATCCAGAATCTGCAGAGTTATTCAAGAGGTTCCACAGTTTACTTGTGAGAACATCACGAAATACTATTGAACCTTTCGATAGAAAGAAAATAACATCCTCACTTATCAAAGAAACAAATCTCCCTAAAGAACTAGCAGAGCTTATTTCAAAAGAAAGTGAAATGGAAATTAGGCGTCTAAAACTTGACTTCGCATCATCGCCTTTGATTAGAGAAGTTGTCAACGTTAAACTCCTCGAACATGGATTTGAAGAATCAAGAGTTGATTATACTCGCCTCGGAATACCTGTATACGATGCAACTAATCTAATCGGACTTAAAGGTAACGATATATCAACTGTTGACCCTGAATTACTTCACCTTCATATGGCCGATAGCATATTTAAAGAGTACACTTTGCTTAAGGTTTTGCCACTTTACTTAACTGATGCACACATGCATGGACAGATTCACATTCATGACTTAGATTACTTTGTTTCAAGACCTTTTTCAATTGAACACGATTTGCGATGGTTCTTTGAGAAAGGTCTCGAATTAGGTACTGGTAAAAAGGTAATTACAACTGGTCCAGCTGATAATCCTCACCTTGCATTTTTAATTGCTGCAAAAGTTTTGTACGCCTCTAAGAGTGATGTATCTAGAAAACAAGTATTAAAACATTTCAATGTATTTTTAGCACCATATGTACGAGGAATGGATTTTAAAGAAATTAAACAACTCCTTAAGTTATTTTTATTAGAGAGCCAGATTCGAACCACCGCTAAAATAGAGGTACAAATAGAATATACCTGCCCTGAATTTTTAAAAGACACCTTATACGAAAATTTAGAATTTGAGATAAAAACCATAGCTACAGCATTGACAGAATTATTCTTGGAAGGAGACCCCTCTAAAAAGATGATTTTAACTCCTACACCTTATTATTCATTAAATAAAAAAGATTTGAACAAAGATGATTTTAAAGATTTTTTCTTACAAGCCCACGATCTAAGTTCCAAGTTTCAAACTTCTATTTTTTCAAGAAATCTAAATAAAGTAAAAGTTGCAGGTACACTGGGAATAATTACAATCAATCTCCCTAGAGTTGCTTATGAGGCCAAAGGAGATGATCAGAAATTATTTGAGATTTTAAATGAAAGGCTAGAGATGGCAAGAGATGTCATAATTATAAAAAGAGATATTATAGAACAACGATTACGTCGAGGACAGCTCCCATTTTTAACCCAAACCGAAAACAGCATTGATAAACATTCACTTGATAACTTCATTCATGCTATTGGATATGTAGGAATTAACGAATTGGTGAAAGTCCACACGGGAAATGCGATTCATGAAAATAAATTTGCAATGAATTTTGGATTAAAAGTCCTGAGAAAGATATCAACTAAAATTAAAGAATGGTCTAGAAAAACGGGTCTGCATTGGACTTTAACCTTGTGCCCTAATAATGAAGTGGCATTTCGAATGGCAAAGATGGACTATTCTAAATTTTCGGGTAAAGCAATTGTCGATTTTGATGCTGGAGGCAGAGCTCAATATACATCTTTACATGTTAACCCTCGCTCAGATATTCCTTTAATTGAGTTACTTAAAATTGAAAATAAATTTCATTCATTAATTTCAAGCGAAATACCATTAGAGATATCTATTAGAGGATTGAAGAGCAGTGCTGATTTAATGGATTTAAGTATGAAAATATTCGATTTAACAGGTATTAAAAATTGGAAATTTATTTCTGATAATCCTAATAAATAAAAAAATCAGCGCCTTATTTATCTAAACCATATCCCTTTCATATACTCTCTGAATATCTTCTGACTATTTAGTTGAATGTTTAGTCAGAAAACCTGCATAAAAAAATAATTGTTCAATAATTTCAGGCAAAACATTAACCAAAAAAGTTTTGCAAACACAAGAAAAAATTTCTTCCAAATATTATTTACCCTAAATATGGTCGAGAACTAAATGGCTCCAGAGATTGGGCAGCTCAAACACAGCTTACATAATGTAGACGTTAAATTTTAATTTTTCTTCAATGCGCCTAGCCGTTATTGATACTGATAGATGTCAGCCAAGAAAGTGCTCAAAAGAGTGTATACGATTCTGCCCAGGTGTAAGAATAGGTGATGAGACTATTGAATTCAATGAAGAAATGAACAAGCCACTTATATCAGAAAAACTTTGTACTGGATGTGGGATATGTCCAAAAAAATGCCCATTTACTGCTATTTCGATTATAGGTCTACCCGAGGAGCTCCAAGAAGATATCATGCATCAGTACGGAGAAAATATGTTTCGCCTATTCCGCTTACCTTATCCTCGAAACAATTCGGTTACAGGGTTAATAGGGCAGAATGGAACTGGTAAAACCAGCATTGTTAAAATATTATCCGGAGAAATTGTTCCGAATCTAGGAAACTAGAACACAACTAATGAAGAGACAGTTGTAAAACACTTCGCAGGGACACAGTTCAATTATTACTTCAAAGAACTTTATAACGGAAATTTAAAAGCTGTATTCAAACCGCAACATGTGGATTTAATTCCTAAATCTGTAGAAGGTAATGTTGGCGAGTTGCTTGAAAAGGTAGATGAGAGAGGAGAAATTAGGAGTGTACTCTTAGAATTGGAACTTGAAAATGCAAAAGAAAAGAGTATAAAAGAATTATCTGGAGGAGAACTTCAACGTGTAGCAATTGGAGCCACGATACTTAGAGAAGGAAACATTTACATTTTTGATGAACCTTCAAGTTATTTAGATGTTAGACAGAGATTGAATATATCTAAGATTATTAGAAAACTTGCTGAGAAAAAACGCGTTATTTTGGTTGAACATGATCTAGTTGTCCTTGACTATCTTGCTGACTATGTAAATATTGTATTTGGGGGAGTTGGCGAGTATGGGATAGTCTCACATCCAATGACCGTTAGACAAGGAATAAATGTTTATTTGGATGGTTATATTCGAGAAGAGAATCTAAAATTTAGACAGAATCCTGTAAAATTTGATGTCAAAGGCTACACAAGACAATGGAATGCTATACCACTCCTAAATTTTGATGATCTAATAAAGTCGTATAAAGGATTTAATCTAAATTTATCAGGCGGAACATTAGGCAAGGGAGAGGTTATTGGTGTCTTAGGGCCTAATGCTATTGGAAAAACCACATTTGTAAAGATGCTTGCAGGTATTATAAAACCTGATTCTGGGAAAGTTGATGGCAAAGTGAAAGTATCCTACAAGCCACAGTACATCAAGCCAGGGAAAGAAGGAACAGTTTTTGAAACTGTTTCAAAAGCTCTAAAAGAAAACGAATCGCCTTTCTTTGAAGGAGAAGTATCCAAACCACTACAAATTAATCTGTTACAAGAAAAGAAGATTACACAACTTAGTGGGGGTGAACTGCAACGGGTGGCAATAGCAATCTGTCTAAGCCGGGATGTTGATATCTATTTATTGGATGAACCATCAGCCTATCTTGACATTGAACAACGGTTAAATGTAGCAAAAATTATACGTCGAGTAATAGAAAAAAAAGAAGCAACCGGGATAATTGTAGACCATGATTTGCTCTTTACAGACTATATATCTGATAAGATAATGGTATTTAAAGGTCTTCCAGGAGAAAAAGGATATTCGACCCAACCTCTAACTATGAATGATGGAATGAACACCTTTTTAAAAGACATTAATATCACTTTTAGACGAGATTCAAACAACGGCAGACCTAGAACTAATAAGCTTAATAGTCAGAAGGATAAAGAACAAAAAGCCAAAGGCGAATATTATTACAACTAATGATACAAATAGGTGTTATAGGTGGAGGGAAAACAGATAAAATAACCCAGGATATAGCGACTGAAGTTGGGAGGGAGATAGCTAAAAGTGGAAATATATTAGTCTGTGGAGGTCTTGGAGGTGTAATGGAAGCTAGTGCAAAAGGGGCAAAGGAGGAAAGAGGTATAACTGTTGCAATTTTACCCGGAATTAACAAAGATGACGCAAACAAATACATGGATATTAAGATTATTACTGGGATGAATCATGCAAGAAATGCGATTATTGCCTGGAGTGCAGATGCTATAATAGCAGTCAAAGGAAGTATGGGAACTGTATCTGAGATAGCTCTAGCATTAAAAATGGATAAGCCAGTGATTGTAATTAAGAATATTGAAGAAAGGGTAAATATGGCTGAAATATCCGAAAAATTCCAATTACAGAAAAAATATAATTTACATTTTGTTGAAGATGCAAAGACAGCAGTAGAACTTGCATTAAAATGCCTATAAATTAAGAAAACTAAGAAAACCTATATATAAGTGTCAAAATGTACTGAAAAATATGGAAACTCAGGTGATAATAGAAAAGACTTATAGATATCTATATGACACTGCTGAAAATTCTGGCACTGGAGTAGAATATTTAGTAGGTGGATTAATATTATCATCATTGTTTTTTCTCTGGATAATTAAGATCATTTTTAATATGGCTATTCCTAAAAAGAAAGATAGGATAATTGTAGACATGAAAATGGGTCCACTTGAAATAATGCTAAAAGATCCTCATACAACTATTGATTTAAAAACACCAATTGCTACTACAGATGCAACAGGAGAAACAGAAATCCAAAGTACCTTTGAGGAACTTGAAGAAATTCCATCAGAAACGGGTGAACCTAAGAATCTTAGAAGTGCTTTAGAAAACATTATTGGAAAATATGCCATGGAAAGTGTAACTATAATCACTCCTGAGGGCATCCTTGTAGACTCTACGAGTGACACCCCCGAGGTTGAAGCTGAACTTATCAAATCGCACCTTTCTAAACTAGAAATTGGTGAAAGCATTGGAAAACTTGAGATAAATGAAAATGGATTAAAATATATGTTTTCAATTCCCCAAGGAGACAGACATCTTATTTTTCTCCTAAGGGCAAAGAAAGAACTAGTAGATGAACCACTAAATGACCTAGAGATAGAATTGAAGGATACTTTAACTTTCATTCCCAGTTAACTTTGGTGGAGTGTAAACACAGTACGGTTCTTCATCCATGTAATCGTTATATTTAGCATATGCTCGCGCCCTACATCCCCCACAAATAATCTTGTACTCGCAAACACCACATTTTCCTTTTAGTTCGTCCCTATTTCTAAGGTTCAGGAAGAGATTGCCTGATTCCCAAATTTCGTTGAAAGGTTTCTGGCGAATATTGCCAGCATGAAGAGGTAGATATCCGCAAGGGTCAACATCCCCTTTTCGAGAAATAAATGCAAAGGTTGTACCACCCATACATCCCCCCATCATAGCATGCATACCTTTCTTTTTATGAGCTAATTTTATCCCATCAGCTTTAGATCTTTTATGGAAAATTCTAACAAAATGTGGAGCACATGTAGCTTTCATATTTACTCCATCATCTTTTACATCATACATCCAATTAAGTACACTCTCATATTTATTTGGGGAAATTTCTTCTTCAGCAATTCCTTTTCCTCTCCCAGTTGGAACAAGCAAAAATATATGGTGTGCTGCTGCACCAAGCTCTTTAGTTTGCGAATTGATTTTTTTTAAGTCATGAAAATTATGTCTTGTAACTGTAGTGTTAATCTGAAACTCCAAGCCAGCCTTTTTACAGGCATTAATACCTTTAAGAGAATCATTATAAGCTCCTTCAACTCCTCTGAATTCATCATGATCTTCTGCAAAAGCACAATCTATACTGATGCTTACTCTTTTTACCCCAGCTTTAGTAAGTTTCTCAGCAACTTTATTGTTAAGGAGAGTGCCATTAGTACCTAAAACTACTCGAAGTCCTTTCTTAGTAGCATGTTCTACAATTTCAAATATATCCTCTCTTAAAAGCGGCTCTCCACCTGTAAGTATTAATATTGGTTTGAAAAACAACGCTATATTATCAATTACATTTTTTACTTCTAGAGTATTTAATTCATCAGGATCCATCTCTTTTGCTGCAGACGCACGACAGTGTTTACACTGCAGATTACATCGACCTGTTAATTCAAATGCTATTAATCTTGGGGAAAATTGACCTTTCATTATATGAGAATAAGAATTTTGACATAGAAAAATAAATAAGTAATATTCTGAAAGAATAATTAAATGAAAAATATTAAATAGTGATTCAATAATGATTGAAATTGGTGATTGTTTTGGGTACTTCCTCTAAAAAAAATTCTCAAGAAAGTATATTTTTTAAAAAATTGAAACTGAAATTAAAGAAACAGGGAAAAAAAGGAAGAATTTTTTTTCTCCAAGAATACTTAGATTATGTCATTAGAAAGGATAGAACTCTGCCTCCCGACTTTCCAACATTTGTAAGAGAAATCATGGGACTTGATGGTAGAAATGGTTTTATTCATATAAAGATTTGGCACGAAAAAAGTGAATTAATTGAATTTGCTTTAGACAGAGATTATGAATATACGATAGAAAACTATGATTAATAATGAATTTCAGATTGGAGAGGCCCTTGTTGGAGAAGAACCGGAGATAGCACATATTGATCTAATAATAGGGGAAAAAAAGGGTGCTATTGGTCAAGCATTTGTTAATTCATTTGCTCAACCAAGGATGGGACACACCCCAATCCTCGCAGTGTTAAGGCCAAATCTTCCGGTGAAGCCATCTACCTTAATAGTTCCTAAAGTAACCCTTAGGAATTTAGAAGGTGCTGAGAGATTATTTGGACCAGCCCAAAGTGCTGTGGCCAAAGCAGTTGCCGATGTGGTTGAAGAAGGCATGATACCTGCTGAATTAATTGAAGAAGTGGCAATTATAGTATCTGTTTTTATCCATCCAAGGGGAAGAGATTATCAAAGGATATATCGATACAACTACGCTGCAACTAAGTTAGCTCTAAGAAGAGCTTTGGAAGGATTCCCCAATACAAAAACAGTTGCAGAGGAAAAAGACAAAGCATCCCATGATATGATAGGATTTAGAATTAATAACTTAGCAATGCCACCATACCTAGGGATAAGCTTGGAAAATGACAGTTGGATAGTAATTGAAGGAATTCTTAAATCTCTACCTAGAAAGGATGCAATTATTATAAAAGTTACTGCCCCACTAATCAAGAGGTACGGTGTAGAAATCTGTCAAAAGATTCATCAAATAAGACCTGAATCTATTATTATATCCGATATGAAAACACTTGACACTGGAAATCTTGAAGCCAGAATGGCAGGAGATGCAACAGCTGATGTTATTACATTTTCTGGTAGGGCCCCAATCAAAACTCAAGAAAGATTCATGGATGAGTGTAAAAAAGTAGGGGCTTTAGCACTGATGGATACAACGAATCTAGCAAATCCTTTGAAAGCGATAAAAAAATTAAATTCAAAACCAGAGATAGTTGAACTTAAATGGATTCCGAATAAAGCAGAGGTAACAAAAATAAAAAAGGTATGTGGAATTAAGACATTAATAGCGGTTGATACCGATATTAAGATAGATAAGATAAAAGAAGCTCTTACTTCAGGAGTTGACATCCTTTTTGTAGGGAAATCCATCACAGGTTCGGAAGATATTCAGAGAAAAACAATGGATTATCTAGATAAAATGGAAGTATATGAGGTTGATCAATTTAGGGTTATGACTGATTTTTAAGGTGAATTATAAGATGTTACACGAGAAACTAAAGAACCCACCATATTTAGAAGTGGCCTTTGACATTCCTGACTGGCGCAGAGTCGAAGGTATAATCCATGCTCTTCCAAATAATGACTCAATTATTATTGAAGCAGGGACTCCACTAATTAAGAGATATGGGATAGAAATCTGTCAAAAGATGCATCAAATAAGGCCTGACTCAGTGGTACTAGCAGATTTAAAAACAATTAAATACGGAAGACACGAAGCTAGGATTGCCTGTGATGCAACAGCTGATGTTATGGCATTTGCCGGGGTGGCTCCCATCGATACTCAAGAAGCAATAATCAAGGAGTGCCATGATATTGGAATACTGCCGCTACTTGATACAATCAGCCTTAAAGACCCAATACCGGTGTTAGATCAATTAGAAGTAAAACCCGATATTATTGAATTACACCGAGCTATTGACCAAGAGCTAACAGGTACTGAATATCAATGGCAAGATATTCCTAAAATAAAGAAAATAATCGGAAATGGATTAGTGGCTGTGGCTGGAGGAATCAAGGTTCCCAAAGTAAAAGAAGCTCAGAATGCTGGTGCAGATATTCTAGTAGTTGGAAGAGCCATTACTTGTGCCAAGAACGTAAACAGCACTACAAATGCATTTCTCCGTGAGATGGGGGTCTTATAAGTTAATTGCATCCCAATAATATCCTCCGCCTAATTTTGATAAAAAAAATAAAAAGATATAGTTAAGAAAAAATGAATATTGCAATTGTATTTTTAAGTGTTATACTTGTGACTTGTTGTTTAGGAAGTAATAATACAGAAGGAGATAATGAGATTATGAATGATAGTACAATTTCAACAATATTAACAAATAAAGGGGAATTTAAATTTGAATTATACTCTAAACGAGCTCCAAATACAGTTGCAAACTTCATAGAGCTTGTAGAATCTGGATTTTATGATGGACTCACATTTCACAGATATGAACCAGGATTTGTTATTCAAGGAGGAGATCCAAAAGGAGATGGGACTGGGGGATCAGAAAAGACTATTAAATTGGAAATACATCCTGACCTTAAACATGAAAAAGGAGCAGTAGGAATGGCACGTTCACAAGATCCTAATAGTGCATCCAGCCAGTTCTATATAGTGTTAGAACCAGCACATTCATTGGATGGGAATTATGCAGTATTTGGCAAGGTTACTAAGGGAATGGAAGTCATTAAATCCCTTAGAGTAGGAGATAAGATAGAAAAGGTTACATTGAAAAAGTAAAAAACTCGTTGTGGGTCCGATGCGAAGTGTTAACAATCCTAAGGATTTAAAACCTTAATATAATCGTAAGCCTTTAGAGCCGCCTTAGCTCCCTCTGCAGCGGCAATGTTGAGCTGTTTAATATTCCCAGAAACAACATCACCAGCCGCAAATATACCTTTGATACAAGTCTCTTGATTTCCATCGACCTGAATAAAGCCTTTTCCATCAAGTTTAATTTTAGAATCCTTAAGAAATCTTGTATTAGGACTTTTACCAATTTCAATGAATACGCCATCAACCACTACATCAATATTTTCCCTTGATATAAGATTTTGTAAAGTAACTTTCTCTAGAAAATCGGTACCGGCAATCTCTAAAGTTTGCATGCCATTTAATATTTTAGCTCCACTATTAGAAAGTCTAGTTTTCATAATTTTTTCAGCTGTAATTACATCCTTACGCTTCATTATCATTGTAACTTCACTAGCGATATCTTTGAGATAAAGAACAGCTTTAACAGCTCCAGTGCCACTTCCAATAACAGCCACTTTTTTTCCCTTAAAAAGAGGTCCATCACACGTAAAGCAGTAGCAAACACCTTTTCCCGCATATTCCTTTTCGCCTGGAACATTGAGTTTCTTGTCACGCATACCTGTGGCTATTACAACTGTAGTAGTCTGATATTCTGACTTGTCAGTAGATACAACAAAACCTTTTTCTGTCTGCCTGATATTCAGAACATGTTCAAAGGAATTTAACGGAACTCCCGCATTCATTGCTTGATCTGTAAATCTCTGAGCTAGTTTGAGTCCTAATATACCATCAGGGAACCCTGAATAGTTTTCCACAAGCGCTGCTTCAGATATTTTACCACCTGGAACGCCTCCTTCAATTATAAGAGTTTTTAATTCTGATCGAATTCCATAAATCCCGGCAGTAAGTCCTGCAGGACCTCCACCTATAATCAATAAATCCAATTGCATGTTCTCACCAAAGGGGGCAGTATTATAGTTTTTTAATTTAATAATTTAGAATTCCGCCCCAATAATGGTTCTTGTTGAGGATATACCCTCGACGTCGCGAATCTTATCAACAATTTTATTCAAATCTTGAAGACCCTTCGCATCAATTAATGCAATGAAATCATATTCACCAAAGAGATTAAGTAATTCTCGAATACCATCATGCTTTGAGAGAATGGACTCTACTTCAGATTCTTTCCCTAACTCAATATTTATTAAACAAACGCCTACTACCATAGAATCACATTTACCTATTATGTTATAACAGTAAAAACTTTTCCCTTCATGTCTTTAAAATTTTTCTTAAATCCTCAATTCTTGGTTCAATTTCGATGGTTTTTTCATAATTGTTGAAAATCATCTCAGGATCCTTCATCGCGTGTCCTGTTGTAATACAAACTACTCTTTCATCTTCCTTGACTATACCAAGCTTACAAAGTTTAATAACCCCTGCTAGTGAGGCAGCGGATGCGGGCTCGACACCAACTCCTTCAAACCTTGCCAGAAGTTTCTGTGCTTTCATTATTTCATTATCATTTACTGATTCAATAAGCCCTTTTGATTCTTTTATTGCTTGAAGTGCTTTTGGTGCGTTCACAGGGGACCCAATCTTTATTGCGGTGGCAATTGTGTTAGGATAATTTATTGGTATTATATCTTCTCTACCATTTTTGAATGCCTCGACAACTGGGGAAGCACCTTCTGCCTGGATTCCTATCATCCTTGGTAGCTTATTAATAAATCCAATTTCATAAAATTCTTTAAACCCTTTCCAAATAGCGGAAATATTCCCACAGTTACCCATAGGGACTAAAACAGTATTAGGCACATTATAGTCCAGTTGCTCCAGTATTTCAAATGCCTCAGTTTTTTGCCCCTCTAAACGCCAGGGGTTAATCGAATTTAGGAGATAGAGATTTAAATCTTTGCTAGCTTTTCGAATTAGATTTAAAGCGACATCAAAATTACCTTTTATCTCAACTACTAAAGCACCATGGAGGATAGCTTGTGCAAGTTTTCCTAGTGCTATATTGCCACTAGGAAGCAAAACTATACACTTAATACCAGCTTTGGCAGCGTATGCAGCTAGTGAAGCTGATGTATTACCAGTAGAAGCGCAACACACAAATTTAGATCCAAAATGTAATGCTTTTGTCACTCCAACAGTCATCCCTCTATCCTTAAAAGACCCTGTTGGATTTCCCCCTTCATTTTTAATAAATAGTTCAGTTAATCCGACCATTCTCCCGATATTTCTCCCTCTATACAAAGGAGTTCCCCCTTCTTTTAGAGAAATTATATGATCATCTGGATCAATAGGCAAGAATTCCTTATAGCGCCAGACACCAAGGGGTCGCCTTGAAAAATCTCTTTTTTTTACTGAGATTTTATTAATATCAATTAAAACCTCTAAGAGCCCACCGCAAGAGCAATTAAAGATTACTACATCATTTGAATATGACTGCCCACAGCTGATACATCTTAATTCAAACAATCTAGCATCCCACAAAAAGAATTGTTCAAAGTTATATAAATATTCCTCCTTACAAACCTTTTGAAGAAAATTGGTTTTTTTTTAAAAAATTGAATTTTTTATAATTAGAAACGTATATATTACAATAGATTTGATAAATAATATTATGAGATTTCAGTTATTATTAGTAATCTTAATAACTTTATTTTATTTTCCTCATGTTAATGCTGGAGAGGCTCAATTTTATATAATGGATATTAATCCATTAGAAGTTTATCCAAATGAAAAAACTACTCTAAATATAACTCTTAAAAACTTGGGTGATGGACCGGCTTCATATTTAAGAAGTATTCTTGATCCAGAAGATTTAACTCCTATAACTGCCATTGGACCTGCAAAAAAATCCATCAGTAACGTAGATAGAGCGATTCGATCTTCTGAATATTTTGGAGTTATACATCAGGCTGATGAAATATTTATTGAATACCCAATTCATGTGGATGAGTTAGCTAATACTACCACGTACGGAATTCCATTAAAGCTTATATGGCAAAATAGTTCAACACAAATCCTAGAATCAACACAGACAATAAACATTGGATTGGAAGTAATTGGTATACCTGATTTAGTTATTGCTAGTGTTGATACCCTGCCAAGTAGAGTGTATGCTGATTCTGAGTTCAACATATCTGTAACCGTAGAAAATATAGGCTCTGGAAAAGCAGAAGCCGTAGAGTTAATTATAGAGATACCTCCAGAATTTTCTGGAGAAAAAAAAGGATTTTTAGGTACGATTCAAAGAGACGAGTCAAGTATTGAAAACTTTAATCTTAAAGTAGATAAAAAATCCATATCAAAATCTTATGAATTTACACTAAAAATTAAATATCAAGATAGTTTTGGAAAATTGAACAATGTGGATAAGCCTTTTGAAATTTACGTTGGAGATCATGGAGAAATTGATATAGAAATTGCGGGTATAACCACATCTCCACCTACTGTATACCCTGGGGAAAGTTTCTCCCTATCTATGCAACTGGAAAATATTGGAAAACAAGACGCAAAGTCAGTTAGAGCAGAAATAAATACGCCTAAAGAGTTTATGGCAGAAAAAACGGCATTTGTAGGTTCTCTTGAGAAAGACGATCTTTCAACTGCGATATTTGAAATACAAGTTGAAAAGGGGGCAAATGCCCAGTCATATGAAATGAAAATGACAGTTTTTTATACCGATGAAAAAAGTATTGAACATACCGATGAAAAATATTTTGAAATACTGGTAACAAAAAAACCCAGAAATAACGTAACAACCCTAATGGGGGCTGGAGTTTTAACACTTATTATTGGAGGAATTTACTTCTGGAGGAAACGCAGGGTAAAACCAGAATAATTGAGGAAAACCTCCATGAAAATGGAAATAGTAAGTTTAGATGACGTTTGGAAAATATACGTCATGGATCAAGTTGAAGTTCCTGCAGTTAGAGGAATCTCACTTAGTGTAATAAAAGGCGATTTTTTATCTGTAATGGGACCTAGTGGCTGTGGGAAAAGCACACTTATGAATCTTATAGGTTGCCTTGATAGACCAACGAAAGGTAAGGTGTACATAAAAGGTAAAGATATCTCTAAACTAAGTGACAACAAACTTGCATTAATAAGACGTGACCAGATTGGATTTGTATTTCAGCAATTCAACCTTATTTCTAGATTAAGTGCACTGGAAAATGTTGTATTACCCATGTGGTTTGCAGGAGTAGATAAGAATAAACGTATAAAAAGAGCTACTAATTTACTGAAAAAAGTAGGTCTTGAAAAACGGATAACACACAAACCAACAGAACTTTCGGGAGGGGAAAGGCAACGCGTTTCCATAGCTAGGGCCATCGCTAATAATCCCGAGTTAATCCTAGCTGATGAACCTACTGGCAACCTCGACTCTAAATCGGGAAATGAAATAATGGATCTCCTAAAGACATTGAACAATGATGGTAAAACCATAATTATTGTTACCCATGAACTTGAATTTGCTAGACGTGCCAAGAAGATGGTAAAACTAAAAGATGGTTTAATAGAAAAATGATAGAATACTTACACCTCAGTATAAAAAATCTTACGAATCAGAAATCTAGAACTTTCCTTACCCTTCTTGGTGTGATAATAGGGATAACTGCAGTTGTAGCAATGGTATCAATAGGAACAGGAATGCGAATGGCTCTAGATGAGCAAGTAAAAACTCTAGGATCTGACAAGATAATTATTCAGCCTAAACAACTTTTAGGAGGCACATCTACAAAGGGATTAACAGAAGCTGATAGCGATGCCGTCGAAAAAATTGTAGGGATAAATTTCGTTTCTCCAATGTACAATGTTGTCTCCAACGTAAAGTTCAAGGGAGAAGACAAAACTGTAACTATCTGGGGACTTTCACCGGAGAAAGCTGAACGTACATTTGCCGGTGTAAGTGGATTCAAATTGTTTCAAGGCAGATGGCTTCGAGGGGGGGATAGGGGAAAAATAGCAATTGGATTTGGAATTCACGATGATTTCTTTGATCGAAGCGTTAATGTTGGAAACAACATTATCATAAATGATAAGCGATTCGAGGTAATTGGGATATTTAGTAAGACTGGAGACAGAGATAACGATTATACTGTTTATGCTGATATAGATCAAACAAGAGAGTTTTTAGAAAAGACTGATGAGGTTTCAGTTATAGTTGCAAGAGTGAAGGAAGGATATAATGTAGATAAAATAGGGTACATGATACAAGTTGTCCTTGAGAAAAGACACAATGAAAATGATTTTACAGTATTAACTCCATCTCAACTCGCAGACCAGGTTGGTCAGACATTTAAGATAGTACAAATAGTATTTGGAGGAATAGCTGCCATTTCCCTTCTAGTAGGCGGTATTGGAATAGCAAATACTATGATAATGAATGTTTTAGAACGCACTCAAGAAGTTGGGATAATGAAAGCTATAGGAGCCTCTAATAAACAGGTTATAACTGCCTTTCTATTTGAATCAGGTGTTATAGGAATTGTAGGTGGAAGCATAGGTGTTATATTCGGATTTATAATATCTAAAGGAATAAATTTAGCTGCTTCAAGATACCTAGGTGAGGGCATACTCACTGCATATGTTTCTCCCCAAATGGCTATATTTGCCATTACATTTTCATTGGGAATGGGGATTATTTCAGGATTATACCCAGCATATAGAGCTTCAAAACTAGATCCAATAATAGCGTTAAGGGAATAAAATGTTAGAATATTTGAAATATTCATTGAAAAATATGGCCCAGAGGAAAGTAAGGACCTTTCTAACTCTTCTTGGCATAGTAATAGGTGTATCAGTAATAGTATCGATGGTAAGTATTGGAGAGGGTATGCAGGCCTCAGTTGAGCAACAACTAAATAAAATGGGAGGAGATAAAATTCAAATTTTCACAGGAGGTGGACCTTCTTTAGTGCAAACAGGACCTCCAACAGAAGCTGTATCTTTTAGTGAAAAAGAACTAACTGCAATCAAACACATAACAGGAGTAAAACAGGCTGTTCCTGAGTTATGGCAAGGCACAACCATTGATTACATGAATGAAAAGCAAGAGGCCATGGTTATAGCAGATACGACTGAGGGGATAGAACTATGGCGTAAAACAGGTCTATTGGAGCTAGATAAAGGGAGGTTCTATCGGAGTTCTGAGAGCGGAGTTGCAATTCTAGGTTACAATGCAGCTTATAATCTATTTGAAAGAGAAATTAACATTGGGAATGATTTAAAGGTAAGCGGTAAAAAATTTAGAGTTATTGGAATACTTAAAGAATCTGGAGACATTGTCGCAGATAAGGGGATATACTTACCCATATCTGTTGCTCGAAACCTTTTCAATACTAATGAATTCTCAGCTATATTTGTCGTAGCGGAGAATGAAGAAATAGTATTGGCGACTTCAACTAGAATTGAGGATTTGCTAAAAAAACTGCGTGGGGGTAAAGACTTTGAAATATTCACTACTATAGAACTTGCAGAACAGATAGGACAGATTACTATGATAATATCTTTTGTCTTAGGGGGAATTGCTAGCGTGAGCATAATTGTAGGCGGAATTATAGTTATGAATACGATGTTGATGAGTGTTATTGAACGTACAAAAGAAATTGGAATAATGAAAGCATCAGGAGCAACAAATCAAATAGTACTTAGGATATTCTTATTTGAATCAGCTATTGTAGGATTTATTGGAGGAATGGCCGGAATTGCTTTAGGAACTATTATTTCAAAATTAATAGAGATTGTGGGTCAAGAATATCTTGGAGCAAATTTTATGACTTTAATATCCAAGGAACTTGTAATTGGTGCTTTATTATTTTCAATTTTAATAGGATCAATTTCGGGTGTTTATCCAGCACTTAGAGCATCAAAGTTGAATCCAGTAGACGCTCTAAGATATAAATAAGTTATTTTTGCAATAATTCCAAGAAACCGCCACCTAAATGAAAAATCAAGTTATATCGGATAAATCTCCCAAGGAGTGTTGGTAATAAGAACTTCAATACATTCATTCGTACGCCTCCTGCGGCTAAAGCAATTGCATCAAAACCAATAGGGAATAATGCAAAGAAGAAAACAGAAATAATTCCATACTTATTCAACCATTTTTTTGCATAGTTGACCTTTAGAGGTTGTTTTTCATTGATATTTCCTATTTTAAAAATCCCTCGACCTATTAGATAACTTAACCCACCGCCAATGGTGGCTCCTATGCTTGCGAATACTGCTGTGATTAAAGGGGGAGAACCTACAAATATTACACCTAATGCAATAACCTCAACAGGGATAGGTATAGGCGATGACCCTATAATCATGACAAGAAAAAGACCAATAGTACCATAAGACTGAACAAATGTTTCCCCCCAGTCTAGAAAAAAATCTAACATTTAGGTACAACCGATAAAATTTCACGAATTCCAACCACAGAACCTATAACAATAATGGCAGGTGGTTTTACTTTTGTTTGTGTTGCTTTCTCTACAACATCCTTTAGAGGGCATGTGATAACACGTTGATTTACAGTAGTACCCTGTTCTATAATGGCAACTGGAGTATCTTTTGAACGTGTCTTCAACATTTGATTAGCTATTTTTTTAAGGTTATTAATCCCCATAAGAACAATTACTGTATCCGCTCCAAGGGCCCCATAATCTATCTTTTCTTCTTTTTTTGGGTCTTCTTGACCGGTTACTACTGCAAAACTACTAGCGCAATGTCTATCTGTCACAGGAATATTTGCCGCCGCAGGAACTGCAATAGCTGATGTGATCCCTGGCACAACTTCAAATCCTAACCCACTATGTATCAAAGCTTTTGCCTCCTCTCCTCCCCGTCCGAAAACGAAAGGATCTCCACCTTTTAGCCTAACAATTGTTTTTTCATCATTTGCTTTTTCAATTAATAATTTATTGATCTCATCTTGAGAATAAGAATGTTCTCCAGATTTTTTTCCAACATATATTAATTCAGCATCATTTCGAGCAAATTTCAATAAATCACCCGATGCCAACCGATCATAAATTATAATATCTGCTTTTTTAATAAGATTTAGCCCTTTAAGGGTAATAAGTTCAGGATCTCCTGGACCAGATCCGACTAAGAACACTTTATTCATCGTAATAACCATGAAAAAAAATATTTAAGAGAATTATCCCTCCAACGAACGTTTTATTATCTCGTAATTTATACTTCCAGATTTAGTTGTTTTACCGGTTTTAGTATTGTTGAAATAGACTTTAGCAGGAGAGAAAATACCTTTGTCAATCTTATAAAAGTCATAATTAGCTTCCTTGAAAATATCTCTAAACGGCTTCCCATAACCAGGGGAGTTAATTGATGGAATTTCATCAACTTTCGCATCGACTGACGATTTAAAATGTACAGTTGAACCATATATTATCATATCATTTGTGACTCCCATCATTAAAGCATCATTTCCAACAATGGGTGCAATAGGCGCCTCCCCAGATACATGTTTGATATTATTTATATCGTATCCTAGATAGTTTAATTTAAATAGCCCAGTTTCAGCTGCTCTTCCAGATATCTGTATTGAACTGACAATAGAAGCTGTTTTTGCAATTAAGATATATAGGTTATCCGTAATTATATTGCATGAGTCTGCAATATTTTCAATGAGAGCAGGTGGTGGGTAAGTTCCAGCCTCAAGAGCAATTAATGCTTCATCAGATTTTTCTGAATATCCTAGGTTTTTATAAGTCTCTTTAGGTTTTTTTGCCAAAATCCTGGCTGGACCTGAAGCGAGAGCAAAGTAGTTTCCTTCTGAAACTTGCCAGCCAGCTTTTTGAGACCCAAAACAAGATAAAGCAGGATGTTCAGTAGAAACTTTAACATGTTGAAAATCATTATCCCCCATAAACAGTTCAACCTCTGCTAAATCACCCATACATGCTTTGACGAAATCTATTCCAGCATCTAAACTACCCTTTACATTAATACCACAATCTATAACAGTTGCACCGCCAATGTTTTCCGAACTAATTTGTAGCTTATTTTCTTTTTTAAGCATTTTTTTAGCAATTTTCACTGAATTATAGTTTAGATTCATCTTGATTCACCAAAGTTTAAAATTATTTGAGAGTCGGGATTTATCGGCGGAAGAACCGCATAAATATTTTCTTTGTCATATTTGATTTGTACAGCACCATTTAAAATATTATTAGATTTATATTTAATGGTAGCTCCAGTTACTAATTCAGAGCCTTTATTTTTAACGGTGATTCTATCATTGTCAACTATGAGTTCGAGATTTTCCTTTTTAAGCCACCATTCGTAAACTTCACCAGTTGATGCGAACCAAACATCTTGTGATGAAGCATAATCTAGAAAATAAGTGAAATTATTCATGTTCTCATATACTTTATTAGTATGACCATAGAAAGTAAAAAGCCCTTCTTTTTCATGACTATTTTGAAAAGCGATGTAAGTAGGTAACATTGAATAACTCATCGACAGATCATCCCAATAAAGATCATAATTAAGAGATAGTGGGATTTCTACAATTTCACCAATATTATACGGAAAAAAATCAAAATATTGAGAAGCATCATAAGAATAACCCATTTCTTCAAGTATCTCATATGTTGCTTCATTTGTCATCAAGAAAGGCGCCCTATACCCAATAGGTGAAAACCCATTCTCTCGTAACCATAAATCAGCTTTATAAATCTCTTGTTTCTGAAACTCATTAGTCAAAGATGATTCTTTCCAATTATTCTGCATCCATGCTAAGTTAGCTACCTCAAATTCCCTGAGGGGGTCTAATGAGACGGGATTATCTTGGAAATAGCCGGCAACGACAAAGAATGTTGCATTGATATCTCTTTCTTTAAGTTCGTTGGATATCTCTTCAAATTCCTTCTCGGTGGGAATCTCAGTTTCAAAGGTAATTGCCACAGCTGATTTATGACCATATGGCCAGTTTGCAAAAGTAATCATATCTTTAGTATTTTGAGATACGCAAGCAGATGCAAAGATAATTAAAACAGAAAAAATTATTAGTCTTTGTTTCATCATTACTATCGTTCTTTTATATGATAATCCATACAATAAGAAACTTTGTAATCTGAAATATTGTTACCTAAAATAGGATTAATAAAAAATCATTAATTAGATAGAAACGACGATTAGAGCCAATAGATAATTATAATTTCATAGCCTTAACTGTGCGGTTAAGTAGAAGCTGTGCAACTTCTTGAGAAGGCCATGATCCTAAACCACAATCAGGACCGACAAACGCTACCCTATCTGAGAAAATTTCTAATATTTTATTGTATCTTTTTCTTATTGTATCAATCCCTTCTACCAGTTCTGTAGACTGATAATCTTCACCTCTCTCCACCCGCTCTGCTATTATTGAATCGATATCAGTTCGACTTATCCCAGCACGAAGAAATTTATCATGCTCATCTAAAATTTTCCTTGAAATTAAATCCATATTTTTAGGGGTAGCGGCAAATTCTCCAGTAATTACTTTAATTCCATCCACATTAAGAGGGATATTTGCAGCTTTAAGAGTATGTAGATGGACTTGTACTTTAGCTTTGATTCCATGGACACTGGTTTCAAGAGCCTCAACAAGACTATCTTCATCAATATTTAGAAGATCCACAAATCCCAAGCTGGGTTCATCTAACGATATTAAAACTGTTTCAATTGATTTAGTCTTTAGAATCGAATTTTTTAGGAAATGATTAACACTTTTTGATAAATTTTCTAGTACCTCTTCGTAGATGTGAAAACCAAATTCAGTTCTAAGATGTAGCTCTATTGGACCTGTAATACAGACCTTCAGTTTTAATTTTTTAGGATATGTTTTTGCTTCTATTCTTGCAACATCAATCTCGGGTATCAGAGCATATTTTTTATGAATAAGAAAAGGTTCTTTTGAGTATTTGAGAATTGGATCTAGAAATTGACGATGCATGTCATAATGCTGAGGATAATTGACTATATCTATACCTGAATTAAGCTTGCAACGCAAAGACGTTGCTATGGTATTATAGAATTCATTAAAATTTTCATCTGATAAAGATTTACCCTCAGCAAGGGCCTTTAAAGCAATAGGATAAAGTTGTGAGAATTTATTAGCGGAAATATTATGTGGTAAAGGGAAGCTACCTATATCATCAACTAGAATATCCATGCTTTTCATCTAAACAGAAGGGTTTATATTTTTTTAGTACTAAAAATTTGATTAATTTGAAAATCGTCAGATAAAGAAATTTATTATAATATATTAAATAAAAATTATTTGTGATAAAATGTGTCAAGTGCGAGTTCATGTTTATATCTCAGGAAAAGTACAAGGAGTATTCTTCAGATCTTATACAAAAGATAAAGCCCAAAAAGAAGGGTTAAATGGTTGGGTTAAAAACTTAACTGATGGCCGTGTTGAGATAGTGTTAGAAGGGAATAAAGAAAAGTGTGAAGAAATGCTTCAATGGTGTCATAAGGGATCCCCTTCTTCAAAAGTTGAAAATGTCGAAATCTATTGGGATAAACCCACTAACAATTATAAACACTTTAATGTGAGATATGGATAAATCTGATGATAAAAAGAAAACGATTCAAATTTTTCTTAAAAAAAAAGGTTCACATGTGATTTATATGTTAAGAAATTTTACAATGTTAGATATGATGAAGACTCCTCTATTAGCCTGTAATTTGAAAATATTATGGATTAAAATTTAGTGAGTTCAACAAAATAAATAAATATAGAGAATATTTTAGTTGTTTTATGAGGATGAGATTATGAAAATAAGTTTGGACCTGCAACTAAAAGATGTGCCAGGACAACTGGTTAAAGCTCTTGTACCAATATCTAACTTTGGTGGGAATATTCGAAGTGTGGTCCACATGAGAGAGAAAGGACCGAAAGGAGGGCGAATTCCGGTGCATGTTGACCTCAATATTGATAATCCTAAAAGTCTGGAGAAGATATTGAAGGATTTAGAAGACAAAGATATCTGGGTTTCAAAAGTGGGTGAAATAAAGAAGAAAAAGAATATAACAGTCATTATAATTGGACACGTTGTTGATACAGATGTACGAGACACAATCGATAAAATAAATGATATTCCTGGGGCAATGGTAGCGAACCTTGCTCTTGCAATGCCAGATCCAGAGGAGGAAACTTCAGCAAGGATGGACATAGATGTAGACGATGCAGAAGTTGTAAAAATTGTATTGAAACGACTAGATAAGATAGCTAAAGATAAAGGTTTTATTGTAGTAAAATCTCTAGGAGTCTAATTATATGCGGATCCAGATAATAGGATTTGGGAATATTGGTAAAGGACTTGCAAAGGTTCTAATAAAAAAAGAAAAATTACTAAAAAAACAGCATGATTTAAAGATTAAAGTAGTATCTATAACCGATGTTTCTGGTACAGCAAGAGACGACAAAGGTATCAATCTTTCAAAAGCTCTAGAAATTATAAAAAATGGTAGAGGGATTTTATCGTATCCTAAAGCTACTAAAATGAACGGAATTGAAGCGATAAAAACTATTCAAGCTGATTTGGTTGTAGAGGCTACAAATACAAAAATTGAAGATGGTGAACCGGGGATGAGCCATATGCTTCAGGCAATAAAACAAGGGAAACATGTAGTCACATCGAATAAAGGTCCTTTAGCCTTGAAGTTTCAAGAACTTAATAATTCAGCTAAGAAAAACTCAGTTCAATTTAAATTCGAAGCATCAGTGGGAGGCGCAATGCCGATTATAAATTTTGCGCATGAAACACTTAGTGGAGATAAGATTAACGCAATCGAAGGTATACTAAACGGAACAACAAATTATATTCTAACTAGAATGAGTAAAGAAGAAAAGTCATTTGAAATGGTACTTCGAGAAGCTCAAGAAATGGGTATAGCAGAATCTGACCCAAGCTATGATATAGATGGTATTGATACTGCATGTAAACTTGTAATTCTAGCCAATGGAATATTAGGAATTAAAAAAACTTACAAAGACGTGAAAACTCAGGGTATAAGAAAGATTACACCTGAAGCTGTTAAGCTAGCGAAGGAAGATGGATATGTTATAAAACTTATTGGAGAAGTTAAAAACAATAATTTAGAGGTATCTCCAAGATTAGTACCAAAAAATCATCCCTTAAATGTTGAAGGTGTACTTAATGTAGCCCTGTTAAAAACTGATTTGGCAGGAGATATAACCATTGTAGGAAAGGGGGCTGGATCTATTGAGACAAACAGTGCAATTTTGAGTGATATTATAAGCATCTGGAGAACTGGAATCTGATGAAATACATTGTTATCGTCGGCGATGGAATGGCTGATTATCCCCTAAGAGAACTAAACGGTAAAACTCCTTTACAGGCAGCTAATACTCCAAACATGGATCATATTGCAAAAAGAGGGAAATGTGGAACTCTAAGTACAGTTCCTCAGGGTATGAAAGTTGGTTCAGATATTGCTAATCTATCGATAATGGGATATGACCCTCAAAAATATTATACTGGCCGCGGTCCTCTTGAAGCTGCAAGCATTGGTGTCACCTTAGGTGAGAACGATATGGCGTTTAGATGCAATATAATAACGGAAGAAAATGGAAATATAAAGGACTACTGCGCTGACCATATAAGCAGTGAACAAGCAGAGGTACTTATAGAAGAACTCAATCGAACGTTACCAAACATAGGTGAATTCTTTCCTGGTGTAAGCTATCGTCAACTATTTGTTTTAAGAAACACGACCCAAAAAATTGTAAGTACACCACCTCATGATGTGATAAATGGCAGAATAAAAGACCATTTATTAAAACCATTAGATAACCCAATGGCAGCAGACCTGAATGATTTAATCCTCAGATCCAATAAAGTGCTATCTAAACATAACGTAAATTTAGAGAGAATAAAGAATGGTTTGAATCCGGGGAACATGATATGGTTGTGGGGTCAAGGGCCTAGACCTAATTTAGAGCCTTTTCAGGAGAAATATGACTTAAGAGGTTCAGTGGTAACAGCTGTTGATTTAATTAAGGGTATTGGTTATTATGCAGGAATGAAAATAATTAATGTAGATGGTGCTACAGGATATTACGACACTAATTATGAAGGTAAAGCTAAGGCCACTGTTAAAGCTCTAGAAGAATCAGATTATATATATGTCCATGTTGAATCTATAGATGAAGCCTCCCATGCAGGAGATATAGACATGAAACTAAAAACTATAGAGGACTTGGACAAGAGACTAATTGGAAGAATCATTGATGCAAAGGAAGAAGACTGGATTATTGGACTTCTAACTGATCATGCAACTCCTATTAGTACAAGAACACATTCATCAGATCCAGTACCCTTTGCAATTTGGGGGGAAGAACATGACGATACTAAGACTTTCAACGAAGTTTCGGTTAAAAATGGTTTTTATAAATCTTTAGTAGGAGATGAATTTATGAAATCTCTTTTAGATACTTAATGGATATATTAAATAAACTGGAGATATCATTGACTTTTATTATTTTAATAAGCATTGTAAAATAAAAACACCTTAAATTAATCTAAATCATCCCTAAGTTCATCAGGTAGCATATGAGGGATGTCATCAATAATAGGATACCAACGTTTACAGGCAATGCAAATAAGTACCTCCCCTTTAATTTTATCTAGTGAGTTGCCGCACTTTAAACAGCTATTATTTTTTTTTGATTGAGCGTAATAGCGGATGTCACATTTTTTACAGTTTAAAAAATTATCTGCTTGTTTATATTCAATATCTTTTTTACACATAGGACAAGCAAGAATTTCAAGAAGTTCACTACTTATTGGCATTGTTTATCATTTAAAATTCTAATATAAATTATTTCCGCCCAAGAAATTTCAACTGTATGATATATATAAAAAAAATTTGGATTATATTACTTCTATTTAACTCTATTTACGGCATTTAGTAAATCCTTTTTAGTGTTTATATTGTATGCAAGTCGATGATTTTTGGTAATGAGAATACGCTCAGGTCCATCCAATGATTTTGCATCAACCACATTAACCCCTGCAGGAACAAGATTATTTATAACCATGGTTGGTTTAATACCAAGTTTTTCATAAATATCTAATGGAACCATTACAGCAAGAGCGGGCTCTTTTTGCCTTTCATATTGTTCAATTATGAAATCAATATCCTCCGTCTTTAATAATGGTAAATCCGCTGTCACTACAAGTGTTTTCCCAAGTTTTAGAGTCCTAAGGGCATAAACCATGTCTTTTACATATCCTGTTCCTTTAGCGAAAATTGTATTCCATTTTTTCTTTAATATTCGATCTGTTTTTCTTGTCCAAGGACTAGTGACAACATAAATATTGTCAATTCCTTTAGAAGCATTAAGAGCACGAAGAACGTGCTCAACAAGTGGGACTTCTCTGAATTTAGCAAGAGGCTTTTCCTTCTCAAAAAATCTTGTACCCTTACCACCTGCCATAACTAAAGCATCTATTTTCACAGCAAAATCACCAGAACAATCATCCTAGTTATTTCATTTGTTGCTCCAAGAATATCCCCAGTTATTCCACCAAGTAATCTATTAGAAAATTTTGCCATAAAATATGAAAAGATAAATACGGTGATAATGATTAAGGGTGTTTTAATCATGGCCAAGGGACTGATGAGGAGTGTAAAAAGAATGATTCCAAAAATTAGCCCTTTCTTATCTTTTTTAAATTCAATAATAAACTCACTACCCATACCTTTCCAAGCAGGTGCCCCAATAAAAGTTGTCACCAGCATGGAAGCCTTTGCTGAACATTCTGCAATAATTAAAACTGCAATTAAGTTATTATTTAAAGAAATGGATAAATATGTTAATAAAATAACAAATATTCCTAGCCCAAATGCCCCTGTGCCAATACTTGGAGTATGGATAACCTCTTTTTTGCGTAAAGTACTTCCTCGGATTAATAATGCATCTCCAAAATCAAGAAGTCCATCTAAATGATGAAATCCTGTAAGAGCCAACAAGGAGAGTAATCCAATAGCACTTGCAATACTCCAAGGTAAAAATAGAGAGGCGATTTGACCAAATAGACCAGCAATAAGGCCAATAACGACACCTACAATTGGAAATAACCATGCATTTTGAGCTATCTCCCTTAAACTATGAGATTCATTAAAAGGAATTATTGTAAGAAATCCAAATGCACTTTTTATCTGTCTCATCCAACCATCCATAACAAAATACTTATTAATAAAATTGCGAGTATAGTAGATAAATTAACGAGTCTCATTGCTCTATAAATATGCCTGACTTTAATACTCTCTTTATTTTCGCCAATACGGTAAAAACCTATTTTCTCTAGTTCTACATCTAAAGCGCCTGCAACAACGGCTATTGTGTGTCCAGAATTAGGGCTTTGAGTTTTAAATTTATCTCGCTGGTAAACGGTAATTGCATTTTTCCAGTTATCTCTTAAGAAAAGAGAAGAAACTATAAGCAAAACAGCACCTATTCTAGCAGGAATATAGTTAAGGACATCGTCCATACGTGCAGAGAAGAAACCAAGATGGTTTATGCCTTGTTTTTTATATCCTACCATAGAATCTAAAGTGTTTGTAACCCGATACAATGTTGCTGCAGCTAAACCATATGGTAAGCCAAATGCTAAACCAAAAATAGTAAAATAAAATAAAGGTGCTAGAATCCCATCAACAATACTCTCGCCTATTGATTCAACTGTGGCTGAAGCAACATGCTTATTATTTAAAGATGAAGTCTCCCTACCAACTAATGAAACTACTTCTTTCCTAGCAGCTTCAAGGTCACCTATATTTAAAAGATCTGCAACTGGACGAGCGTGATCCCATAACCCTCTCCAGCTGAGCTGAAGCTTTAACACTACGCTTCCAAATAACAGATTTAAAGGAAATGACCCTATATTTGAGATTACGAATATTAGAGTTACTACTGGAACTACGACAATAAAATAAAATAAAATTCCCTGAAATTTATTGTTACTGAACCTTTTCATAAAGAATTCAATAATCTTGCCTAAGTAAGCTATTGGATGAAAAGTATTTGAGGGCTCACCGAAAACTCTGTCTAAAATTACTGCTATTAATAAAACTACCAGGAGTTCATTTACCATTTATAACCCCATAATTTTATAAACTTGCTTTAAATCAAGATTCTGCTTTACAATCTCCGCTGCTTTTCCTAGACTTTCAGACCAAATCTCAGTTGTGTCAGATATTCCTTCAGAATTGTTAGAGAGAGCTATCCTTAGAGGTGGAAGATCGAAAATACCATGGAGATAAGTACCAAAAACATCACCATTTTTATTTATAGCTCCATCCTGACTATCTTTTAGTTGGATAAAAGATTCAGCATCTTTACCTAGTGTTGTATTACCCATATGAATTTCATATCCTTTTACCGTGGATCCCTTGACCTTATTGAAAATTCCTTTGTTTGATATTATCTTCCCTTCAACCCTCCGTGTAGTTTTAGAGTATTCCTCAAAGGTTGTTTCAATATCTAAAAGTCCTAAACCTTTGACTTTTCCTTTTACTCCTTTTTCAACCCCACTCTCATCGATTATATGGTTCCCTAACATTTGATATCCCCCACATAAACCAATAATTTTTGATTGGCCTTGGAGACCTTTGATTTTATCAGAAAAGCCCTTATTATTTAACCAATCCAAATCCTGAAAAGTATTTTTTGATCCAGGTAAAATAATAATATCAGGACTTCCAAGTTTTTCGGGGACATCTATGTACCGTACCTGAGCTCCATCATATATAAAAGGGTCTAAATCAGTGAAATTTGAAATCCGAGGGAACTTTAATACAGCAATATCAATGCTACCAGCTTTTTCTTCCATATCATTTAAAGAAACAGAATCTTCAAATGGTAACTTCAAATCATGAATATAAGGTATTACTCCAATAACCGGCTTATAAGTAAGTTTTTCAATTTCTCTTAATCCTGGTTCAAGAATACCTAAATCGCCTCGAAATTTGTTTATTATAACTCCTTTAAGTCGATTTTGATGTTCTTCCCTGAGTAAAGAATAAGTACCATAAATACTTGCAAAAACACCCCCTCGATCAATATCGGCTACAAGTATAACTGGAGCTTCAGCAAGGTCGGCAATTCGCATATTTGCAATGTCCCTATCATATAGATTTATTTCAGCTGGACTTCCGGCTCCTTCAATTATTATCATTTCATATTCTTTAGATAAGGCTTCATAGGCTCTTTTAACAGATTTCATCCCCTTACTCATGGCAAAATCTCGATAATATTTACCAGCTTCCATATCAGCAAAGGGTTTACCGTTTAAAATCACCTGGGCTTTGCTCTCCCCCATAGGTTTTACTAAAACAGGATTCATATTCACTTCAGGCTCGATACCTGAAGCTAGGGCTTGCAAGGCTTGAGCACGAGATATTTCCAATCCATCAGGGGTTACATAAGAATTAAGAGACGTATTTTGTGACTTAAATGGGGCAACCTTGTACCCTGCATCGCGAAAAATTCTACAAAGCACAGCTACCATAAATGTCTTACCTGCGTAAGATGTTGTTCCTTGAATCATAAGCGATTTAGTTTTCATTGATCCTCCAGAATATAAGACCGGAAGCGGATTAATTCTTTCCGATTAAGCATTTTTTCACTTAGTTTTTCAAAAATAATATTTGCAACTTGGGGATCGTGATTCCATCTACAATCCATACAGCTCCAAACCTCTTTTCCTGTCCTTGAACTAATTTTCTGCCTACCTCCTGTTAAAGAATCTAGACATGGATAAAATAAACAAAAACACCAAGTACAATCTTGCCCATCAAAATGGCAAGGATAATATTTACAGTCAATATCTGGGCCTAAACCTCTCTCAAGAGATTTTTTTATGGAATTACTACTCATCCAGCTCCTCCATTATACTACGGAGTTCATTGATTAATATTAAGTTGTCTTCTCGAAGCTTTACCGCTACTCTAATGTAATCTAATCCAAGCACTCGAAACGAACTACAGTCTCTAATTAGAATATTTTTATCTAGAAGCTTATTTTTTAAATCGACAGAACTGATTTTTCCCTCCAAATTTATTAGAAAAAAATTAGTATCTGATTTAATCGTTCTTAATCCCACTTTCTTAATATTATTAAGAAGATATTTTCTCTCTTTTATTAAGAATCTCGTTGAACTTTTAGCAAAGTCATCATCAGTGAGCGATTCAATCCCAGCGATTTGAGCCAGGGAATTTACGTTCCATGGAATTCTAAGTTCCTCTAATAATTTTATCATATTAAAATTACTTATCCCGTATCCTAATCTTAAACCAGGTAAAGTGTAATACTTTGTAAGCGAACGTGAAACTAAAAGATTATTAAATTTAAGAATTTCGTCAAATCCTGTTTCAATGGAAAAATCTATATACGCCTCATCTAAAAGGACAAGAATCTCTTTTTCAAATGCAAATTCGAGTATACGCCTTAAATCTCTCTTTTTTAATTTTTGACCGGTTGGATTGTTTGGATCACATAAGATTAACGCTTTAGGATTACTTTCGAGTCCTGCGATAACATCTTTTACATTATAGTATACATCTCTCCCCGGAGTTACAAAAGTAATCTTACCACCTCGCAACAAAATCTGATATTCATACTCTGAATAAGTGGGAGAAAGTAAAACAACTTGGTCTCCTGCTTGAACAAATGCTTCGATGAAACTCTTGATTATTTCAGTAGAACCATTTCCTAGGATTATATTATTTTCATCCACCCCTTCATTTTTTGAAAGAATGCTTTTTAATTCTCCACATGAATCGTCTGGATAATGGGAAATTCTCCACAAATTTTCCTTTAAAGCTTTAATAGTTTTTTTTGACGGACCCAATGGATTAGTATTTGAACTAAAATCGATAACAGGATAATATTTCCAGAGGTCACCACCATGGATTGCTTTTTTTACCTTCAATTCTCATTCTCCAACCATGTAATAACATCGACATATTCCCTTACAACATAAGGATACTCCAATTTCGGCCGAGTTATAATAACAGTGGGTATTTTAAGGGATAATGCAGCTTTAATTTTTACATCCTCCCCACCTGTGGCCCCACTCTCCTTGGTAACCATTACATCGGCATTATATTCCCTGAGAAGTGCTTTATTAAGTTCAACATCTCCAGCACCTTGCAGGGCTACTATATCTTTTGGATCCAATCCAAGTGAACTACATTTATCAATGGCTTCACAAGTAGGTAGAACCTTAACTATTATTCGTTTTTTTTCTTTTTTAACAGCTTCAACAAAAGGTTTCAACTGATTACTTCCAATGGTAGAAAATATTACTTCACCGAGAGCCACTGATTTAACAGCTCCTTCTTCAAAACTATCGAACTGATGGAGGAAATTACTTTCAGGTAATTTTTCGTTTTTTCTCTCGTATCTCAAATAATTGATTCCTGCTTTTTTTGATGCAAATATAGCGTTTTTACTGGCCTCTTGAGCAAAAGGATGGGTAGCATCAATAACCGCGTTAATTTTACGCTCATTTAATAAGGTAAACATAGCATCTCTATCAAGTTTTCCCTCGATGGTTTCGCTAGCTCCTGCCTCTCTCGCCAATTTTGATCCGTATGATGTTGTGGTTGTAACTAAAACCTTATGTCCTTTTTTCCTGAGCAACTTAATTATTTCGCTACCGTCTCTTGTTCCTGAAAGAACCAAAATCATTTCATATCCTTAAAATATTTCCCTTTATACCCACGGGGAGTAACTATCCATGAGTTATATATAAAACTTTCAGAATTTCCAATAATAACCGTTGAATGCATATCCACCTCGTGTTCGAGTAGCTCCCCCAAAGTTGTTATAATTACGCTCTCTTCTTCTCTCATTGCATCCCTAATAATGCCGGTGGGAGTTGTTGAACTTCGATATTTTTTTATTATGTCAACGGCTCTGTCAAGGTGAGTCCTTCTACCCCGGCTCCTTGGATTATACAGGACAATACAAAAATCAGCTTTTGCAGCATTTTCCAGACGCTCTACTATAACTTCCCATGGAGTTAAGAGATCACTTAAACTCAAAACTGCAAAATCATGTCCAATAGGGGCTCCTAGCAAAGCAGAGGCTGAATTGGCAGCTGTAATACCTGGAACAATCTCAATATCCGGATTAACATTTGTCTCTTTTGCACATTCTAAAACAACACTCGCCATTGCATAAACCCCGGGGTCCCCACTACTTACAACCGAAACAATACTCCCTTCATTTGCCTTATCAAGAGCTATTTTTGATCTTTTAACCTCACCACCCATTCCTTTTGCGAATACCTCTTTACCTGTAATATCCGGTATAAATGGCAAATATCCTTTATAACTAACGATAACATCTGATTGATCTAAAGCTTGTACTGCCTTTGGTGTAAGATGATCTTTACCTCCTGGACCAAGACCAACTATGTAAATTTTACCTTTTTTTGATTTCATAGTATCCACATCTCCTACATTTTCATTTTCTTCTGCAACTGCAAGAGTAATACCTTGCAATTTAGTTTTATTTAATATCAATGAAGGCATATTCCCGGCTAATACCGCACATGGTTCACATACAGCCCCTACTCCTATCTTTTCTTTTACATATGCAGAGGACTTGTAATTATCTTCAACTTCACTGATTGCTGCAATACTAATATCAATAAGTGGCACATTTAACGATTTAGCTAAATCTTTGAATCCTTTTTCTTTGGCTCGAAAATCGATGGTTGCCAATGCTTTTATACTCTTAATACTGAACTTGCCGATTTTTAATCCCTTCTTAATGGCTTCAAGTAAACGGTCTTTATTCAAATTCTTTCGAGCTCCAATACCTAAAATAAGATTCTTAGGCCTAAGAAATACAGCTGGACCATCCAGCTTTATGAGTTTATTTGTGATAACTATTTTAGGATCCTTACTTTCCTCCAATGCTGCCCATGGTTTCAAATTTAAATCTGGAAGATTTAGATTAAAGTCTATCTCAGAAAAAAGGTCGACTTTGTTATCATTAGCGATAGCAGCATTAACTTCTTTTAGATATCGATAGTCTTCAATAACTAAATTTAATTTTTTAGCTATCGTCTCAACAGGAACCTTTCCTTGAACTTCTGTAGAAGTTGTTATAACAGCATCCGCACCTATTCTTGAAGCTATATCCCGTGCAAGTTCATTAGCACCATGATGTCCTGAAAGTAAGCTAATAACATGTTTAGCCATCTCATCAACAACAACAACCGTAGGGTCAACCTCTTTCCCTTTAAGATGTTTAGCTACCGATCGCAGAGCAACACCAGTTGCTGTAACAAAAATTAGAGATTCAAAATTTTTAAACAATTTACCTACGAATTTTCCTAAGGGGAATATAAGTTCTACGTCTTCTTTAGAAATGTATTCTTTTTTCCCAAAAATTGTAACATCGTGCTCGCTTAATGCGTTTTGTATTTGATATCCGGTGGCTACCCCCCCTTTAGTTACAGATATAATTGCTATTTTCATTTTATTTTCCTATATCCATGCTCAAATTCAGAGTTATAAAGCTTAGATTCTGTATTACTAGAAATTAGAAAATCACCTACAAGGATTAAAGCAGTTTTTTTTATGTCCTTAGATTTATCTACAATATTAGAAAGGGTACCTCTAATCACCATCTCATCATCCCAAGAAGCCTTATAAATAATAACTACGGGAGAATCAGGACCGTAACTACTCAATAGCTGATTAACAACATCTTTTATTTTATGAACACTCAAGAATATGCACATACTTGCTTTATGCTTAGCTAAATCCTCCAATTTTTCTTTTTCTGGCACCTTCGTTCGACCAGTTATTCTAGTGAGTATTACTGATTGAACTACTTCAGGAACTGTGTACTCAATACCTAAGCTAGCTGCTGCTGCTTGAAAGGAACTAACTCCAGGGATAACTTTATACTCGATATTTCGTTTTTCTAAGATTTTAATCTGTTCAGCTATTGCACCATACAAACTTGGATCCCCACTATGGAGCCTAGCTACTGTTTTGTTATTTTCACAAGCTTTAATAATGATGTCCATTATTTCTTCAAGTGTCATACCAGCACTATCAAACAGTTTAGATGATTTTTTACAACCGTTTAATATCTCAGTATTAATTAAAGACCCAGCATAGATTACAACATCTACTTTCTCTAAAATCTTTTTTCCTTTGACAGTTATTAAATCGATATCTCCAGGACCTGCACCAATAAAATAAACTTGCATTATTCATTCCTCCTAATATACACCATTGAGAAGTAATCTAGTCTATTTTTATCAAGATTGACTAGGGGATAGGAAGCAAATTTCTGCCTACCACATTTTGTGAACACTGTTGCATATTGTTCCATATTAATATATTGCAACTCTTTAGCGATATCCCTTAAGCGAGTTGCCTTCATAAGAATTATACACTCAAATTCTTCTAATAAATGCTTAAGATTCCCATGCGCCTCAGACGCTGGTAAGATGGCAATTTTATCATTACCTTTAGCAAGAGGCAAATTCAAAGCTGAAAGGCATGCTGAAATAGATGTAACTCCAGGTATCGTTTCAATTTTCAAATCGTAATTACGTAATTCGTCTAGTAAATGTAAGTAAGTTGAATAAAAAGTTGGATCACCTATAGTTAAGAAGGCAACATCACATCCCTTTTTGAGATACGTCATTATCTTCTTCCTAGCTTCCTTCCAATGATAATTTAAAATCTCCTCATCCTTTGTCATCGGGAAAATAAGGTTTACAATTTCCTTCCCAACAACTAGATCTTCAACTACTTTAATAGCTAAACTATCCCTACCTGACTTTGAGATTGGGGTACATATAACGTCTACTTTTTTCAAAACCTCAAGCCCGCGTAAGGTTAACATTTTGGGATCTCCTGGTCCGACACCTATGCCAAAGAACTTTCCATACATCATCTTAATCTTTCTCAGATACACCTGCATCTTCGAAGGTGGCCATTTCCTTTAGGATTTTTACTCCACTCTGTACAAAAAATATGCCTAGAGCAGCTCCAGTTCCTTCTCCAAGACGGAGATTAAGATTGAATAGCGGAGTCAGTCCTAAATATTCAAGAGTAATACTATGTCCCACTTCTACGCTTTGATGAGCAGCAAACATATATTCTTTTACTTGAGGACACAACGTATACGCAATGAGAGCACCAGCACCTGAGATAAAACCATCAAGTACAATTGGAATCTTGTTTGCAGCTGCACCAAGTATTACACCGGCTATGCCACCTATTTCATAACCACCAACTTTAGATAATACATCGATACCATCAGCAGAGTCCGGTTCGTTTACATTTAACCCGGCCTCTATAACCTTCACCTTATTCAAGAGAGAAGCATCATCAATACCTGTGCCTCTTCCAGTAATTTTATTTACTTCTTCACCAGTAATTGCGGCCACTATAGCGCTACTAGATGTTGTGTTACCAATCCCCATATCCCCAGTACCCAGAATATCCAAACCATTATCGATTTCCTCTTCTACAGCCTCAATTCCGGCAACAATACTCCCAATAGCATCGTCACGGCTCATAGCCGGACCTTTCACAAAGTTATTTGTTCCGTTTCCAATTTTTTTATTTCTAAAGATTCCTTCTTCTTTAATGTCTAAGTCTTTTGCAACTCCCATGTCTACTACAACTACCCGAGCTCCAACATGTCTTGCAAGAACATTGATTCCAGCACCGCCATTAATAAAATTGTATACCATTTGAGGAGTTACCTCACTAGGGAACGCACTCACACCTTCTTCAACAACACCATGATCGCCTGCCATAGTAAAAATGGCCTTTTTATTTATTTCAGGCATTGACTTTCCTTGAATACCTGCAACCTTAATGCTCAGATCTTCAAGTACTCCCAGGCTACCTAATGGTTTCGTTAAAATGTCTTGTCTTTTCTTTGCTAACTGCCTTGATTTCTCATCAATTGGTTTTATTTTATTCAATGTATCTTCTAATTTCAAATGGATTTCCTCCTGATAGTAATCACGAAAACAGATGTTTTAGGAACTAATACTACTTGTTTTCCTAATACTTTACTTGCATTTATTACGAGTTGTGTAACTTCATACTTAAATCCTAAGTTTTCTATCACAGAAAGAGCTTGATTTAAAGAATCTAAAGCAATGAAATTCATAACAATAATACCTTCTGTTGAGAGCTTCTTGTCACATTTTGTTAGAATTTCCGTTAGTTTTCCTCCGTTCCCTCCTATAACTATCCTATCTGCGACCGGTAAATCAATTAACGCATCTGGTGCATCTCCATGGATAATTTTTACATTTTTTAGATTAAATTTGGACAAATTTTCCTCGATGAGTTCAGATCGAGACTTTATCTTCTCAATTGCATAGACCATACCACTCCTAGCCATAATTCCTGCCTCTATGGAGATGGATCCAGTTCCAGCACCAATATCATAGATAACAGAGTCTTCCTTAACCCTGAGTTTTGAAAGAGTTATCACCCTTACTTCTTCTTTAGTCATGGGTGCATTTTTTCGAATGAAAGACTTATCAGGAATTCCAGGTGTTACATAATCCCATCCTTTATTCCGCTCTTTTTTAATTGAAACCATAACAGCATTTCCAGAAAAATTTTTATTTGAAATCTCCTCAAGACTACCCTCCGTCAATCTCTCTGAATCTCTTCCTAGATTTTCACCTACATATGTGGGGCTATTTTTGTCCCAAAATTGAAGAAGATACTCAGCTACAATTTTAGCAGTTAGATTACTGTCGGTCAATATTACTAGTTTCTTGCTTCCTATGGCATTTTTTAGCTCATCCAAATTTCGACCATGGACACTAACAAAAGTAGCATCGTTCATTGTTTCTTTAATTCTTGAAAAAAATAACTGAACGGAGCTTATACCTGGAACAATCTCAATATCTTCTTTAGAAAAGTCATTTAAAATTCTACCTAAAAGACTATAGAATACAGAATCTCCGGATGTTAAAACTCCAACACACTTATCATTGTTACTTCGAATGTATTCAATAACTGCATCAATATCGCTACCAACCGGCATTTTTTCCCTACATCGAAACTTCTTTAAAGTTTCTTTGCCACCTACAAGCACCTCAGATTTTTCGATTGCTATTTGAGCAGCTGGAGTTAAAAACTCTTCCGGACCAGGTCCAATACCTATGACAAATATGGTGCCCATGGTGAACCTCTTAAATTATGTCTTCCAACAATATCCCCACCCATTGACATAAGAATAACTCTAACATCTAAGACGCCACCAGTAAATTTTTGTGATTTATTGCTTGCTTTACTAGCAATAGAATCTAAAATTTCTGTCAACTTATTCTTTCTTAGAATATTTAGGGCTTCTTCTGTGGTATTTGCCTTTAAAATTAAATCAACAATTTTTTTTTCGACGCCTAATAGGCTTGAATGATCTGCTATTATTTCAACGGGAGAGATTCCAAGCTTACTATGGGTATTAACAGCACCAGAAGCGACTTTTGTAAGCTTGCCTAGATGCCCAAAAAGCAATACCTGTTTAACATTTTTTTCAGCACATTTTTCAAGCATGAAACCTATATAATTACTAGTATGAATTATTGCATCCCTCGGAATTCCCCTTTCTACGGCACGCCTCTCACCCATTCTTCCAGGGGTTAAAACTAGCTCCTCATAACCCTTTGCCTTTGCAATGTCTATTTGACTAACAAGGGATGCCTTGAGTGCTGCAACACTCATTGGCTTAACTACTCCAGTGGTACCAAGAATTGAAATACCTCCAATAATACCTAGTTTCTCATTCATAGTGCGATTTGCAAGTTCCTCTCCTTTTGGCACATAAATCGTTATAGCAGCTCCTTCACCTTTGGGAATCACTTGGGATACCCCTTTTATAATCATATCTCTAGGAACAGGATTTATAGCAGGTAATCCAACACTAACCTGAAGTCCTTCCTTGGTTACAACTCCCACTCCTTTGCCCCCTTTTAATTCAACATCTTCTCCTCTCTCTACTTTGGCACATATCTTTGCCCCATTCGTAACATCGGGGTCATCGCCAGCATCTTTAATAACACAGCATTTTGCATCATTGTTATCTACCTCAGTATCGCATATCCGAAATCTTACTTTCTTTCCTGTAGGTAGAGTTATGCCCACTTCACGTGGAATCTTTTGAGAAAAAAGCATAATGGCGGCTCCTTTAGCTGCAACTGCAGCACAAGTACCTGTAGTGAACCCACTCTTAGGTTTTTTTTTCATTTTGTTGAGCTAATATGATAAGAGCATTGATTATAGAAACCGCAACAGGAGTACCACCTTTTACACCAGTCACTGCTATACAAGGAACGGGAAATTTTAATATTTCTTCCTTTGACTCTTTAGCTTTCACAAAACCTACCGGAGCGGCTATTACAAGAGCTGGATTAAATCCATCTTTCATTAATTCGGCAAGTTCAAAAAGAGATGTGGGTGAGTTGCCAACGACGATAATACTATCTTTAAACTTTGATTTATTAAGCCTACATGCTGCCCTTGCTCGAGTGATTCCTTCTTTTTCTGATAGAACTCGGGTTTCGTCATCGGACACAAAACATAGTACTTTACATCCCAATTTTCTTGCAATCGGCGAGATTCCAGATTTTACCATATTTACATCTGTAATTATGTTTTTTCCCTCAAGGAGAGACTTAATACCTATTTCGATAGGATTATCCTTGAAGACAACTAAATCTGCAAAAGAAAAATCTGCAGTTGCATGAACGATTCTTGTTACAATAGCTTTTTCAGGATATGGCATCTTTAGTTTTTCTTCGATTATATCAAAGCTGGTCCTTTCTATTTTCTTTCCTTCATTAATCATAATAATGCTTCCTTTACCCTTTCTAATACCACGGTTGCTAGGCCATCATCTGACCCAATATGGTTTGAATATATTACTTCAACGTCATCAGGAACTTCTATGGGATCATATCCAAAATCTGGAGTTTCACCTTCTTTAAGACCAAGGACAATCGGAATATCTTCAGAAACATGCATTCCTGGGAGAATAAAAAGGGGTACAACAATTACTTTTTTGAAACCTTCGTCAATAAACCTCTTCACAGAGTCGGCGATTGTTGGTTTTCCAAACTTCATATAAGCAGGCCTTACACATAAACCGGTTTTCTTTGTTGCTTTTCTTGCTATATCTTCATAAATTCCCTTTGTCTCAGGCACTCTGCTTCCATGTCCAACTGTTACAATCCCTATTTTATCAGACAGGTGAGTTGGATATCCATTTTTGTCAGAAGTTTTACTCACTTTATTTCCTCCTTTTTTGGAATTGTGTAATACTCACACCTTATGTCTCGATTATAACATATATTATTCTCATTGATTTTTTTTATTGCCCTATCTGCCATTTTACCGGTTGTTAGAATAGCTACATCTAACGATCTTAAAGCGGCTGAAATACTGGATTGTATTACGTCAAC
>CAYZUE010000005.1:0-43894 GCA_964481825.1 Candidatus Hydrothermarchaeota archaeon
CCAGGTCATCAACCATCCCCCTAATAGCCTTAACTCTATTCTCCCTCTCCTTCCAATGACCATAAGGAACCCGCATTTTCACATCAAAAATTAAGATGTTCAACGGATTTAAAGTATTTGTTGAGAGAGTAATATTATATTATTATTAACTCCCAACAGGGGGAAGTTAAATGGACGCCTGTGAGTATTAGATCCCCTTCCTTTTTAATTTGAAATAGGAAGATATTTATCTATAGTTTAGCCCCACTTACATGAGGAGAATAGAAGGGGAGAAACGTGGAGGAATATTTGGAGAAAAGGATATAAGGGTAGCACCTAATAATACTATAGGCTTTTGATGTGGTTCAGGTAAGCCCCCGACGAGATTCGAACTCGTGACCTGCTGATTACAAGTCAGCCGCTCTTCCAACTGAGCTACGGAGGCGTTTAAAAACCTTTATTATACCTGAGTCTTTAATATTACTAAATGAAGTTTTAGATTTCATATATACTTATTCAATTTCTAAGAACACGATCCCGCTAAAAAATGCTCAAATTGCCAAAGAAATTATTCAAATAATCGTTTAGATTATATAAAGGATATGATGGAAGCATGATTTGTGGTTTAGATGAAGCTGGCCGCGGACCAGTTTTAGGAGACCTTGTAGTCGCTGGAATATGCTGCAATGAAGAGGATGTGAAAATACTTAAGGAGATAGGGGTTAACGACTCGAAGGTTTTATCACCTAAAAAAAGGGAAAAATTATTCAAAATCCTTACAAGAGATTATCTATTTGATATAGTATCAATATCCCCCCAACAGCTTGATAAACTTCGTCTAAAATATACCCTTAATGTGATTGAAGCTATTGCCTTTGCAAAAATAATTGACAGACTCAAGCCTTCCAAGGCTTACATAGACTGCGCAGATCCTATTCCGAATAATTTTAAAAATGCTATAGAACAAAACCTTCAACACGAGTGCAGACTTGTAATTGAACACAAGGCAGATCAGAAATACCCAGTTGTGTCTGCAGGTTCTATAATAGCCAAGGTTACAAGAGATGCCAAGATAAAAATGCTATCCCAAGAATATGGTTCAATTGGTAGTGGTTATCCAGCAGATCCGATTACTAGAGAATTTTTGTCTAAATGGATAAGAAAGTATAGGTCTTATCCTCCATTTGTGCGTAAAAGCTGGAAAACAACATCCAAAACTGCAAATTTGAAAATAGATGATTTTTTCCCATAAACACTGAATTTATGTTTTAGCTTGCTCCGACCTATACTGGTTTATGGCTTTGTGCAAAACACTCGCGCTGAGATTGGAACAATGACGTTTCACAGGAGGCAAACCCCCAACAGCTTCTTCAACGTCTTTTTTTGTTACTTCAATAGCCTCGTCTAGAGTTTTACCCTTAACCATCTCAGTTATCTTACTTGTGGTTCCAATTGCTGCTGCACATCCAAATGTTTCGAATTTAACGTCTTCTATCCTATCGTCTTCAATTTTTAAGTAGATATACATAACATCTCCACAGACAGGATTCCCACCTTTTCCAACAGCATCTGGATTTTCCATACGACCCTGATTTCTTGGTTTCCTAAAATGCTCCATTAATTCTTTACTGTACATAGTATCACTCCTGTAAAATGAAATCCTCCTTAAATGGTGATATTGATCTAAAACGTTCAATAACTTTAGGCAGTACCTCTAGAACGTAATTTACCTCTTCCTTTGTGTTCTGCCTACCTAAGGTGAATCTGATAGATCCATGAGATTCTTCGGGCTTGAGTCCAAGGGCACCTAGAACATGACTTGGTTCAAGACTCTTTGAAGAGCAAGCACTTCCAGTATTGGCAGATATTCCATGAAAGTCTAGCTCAAGTATCAAAGATTCACCCTCAACATAGAGGTATATACAATTGACGTTATTTGGCAACCGTTTTTTTGGATGGCCATTCAAACGAGAATTGTCAATTAATAAGGAACCTTTGATAAGTTTATCTCTAAGTTTTGACTGCTTTTTTTTATCATGAGACATTTCGGACTTAGCAATTTTTGTAGCCATACCAAATCCAACAATCCCGGGTGTATTTTCTGTTCCGGAACGCTTTCTAAATTCGTGTCCTCCTCCATGAAAAAGTGGTTGCATCCTAACACCTTTCCGGATGTAAAGTGCCCCCACTCCTCTAGGCCCATATATTTTATGAGCACTCATAGATAAAATATCGACTTGCATTGCCTCAACATCAACTGGTATCTTGCCATAAGTTTGAACAGCATCAGTATGAAACAGCGCTCCATGATCATGGGCTACCTTTGTTAGTTCTTCAATAGGTTCTATTGTTCCTATTTCATTGTTAGCATGCATTATTGATACCAAAATAGTATCTTTCCTTATGGCGCTCTCAAGTTCCTGAGGATTGACCATACCATATTTATCAACCGGAAGGTATGTTACCTGGAATCCCTCTTTTTCAAGCCATTCACAGGGTTCTAAAATAGCATGGTGTTCAATTTTTGAAGTAATAATATGCTTTCCTTTTTTCCGATAAGCATATGCTACACCCTTTAAAGCAAGATTGTTAGACTCTGTACCGCCAGAAGTAAAGACAATTTTATCATAAGTATTTTTCACATTAAGAAATTTTGATATCTGACTTCTAGCTTCATCTATACCCTCTCTAGCTTCCATACCCAGGGTATAAAGTGAAGACGGATTCCCATATTTGGTTAGAGAATATGGCTCCATTTCCTTAGCAACTCTAGGGTCGAGAGGAGTTGTGCCTGCATGATCCATATACACATTCATTTAATCACCTATTTGCAAGTTGTACATACAAAATCCTCAAAGATTCCATAGAACGTTTTTGAAAATTCTTTACATGTTCTAATCATAGCTTCTTTTCCCGTATCTGTTAATTCATAAACCTTTTTTCCCCTGGTGCCTGTTTCTTTAACTTTAATTAAATCATTTATCTCTAGCTTTTGCAATGCTGGATAGAGTGTTCCTTGTTCTACTTTTGTTTTTTTAATTTCATTTAGTTGCCGCATTATTTCATAACCATGATTTGGATTCCGCCCCACAAGCCAGAGTATCTGCATTTGTAAAACACCTAGCTCTAGATTTGAACTTTTATGTTTGTTATCCGACATGTCGGTTAATATACCTATACCTCCTATTTAAAGTTTTCCCCTATTACGGTTTAGTGTCCCCTATTACATTGTTAAGTGATCGAATTAAATTATCTATATCTATATTATGCATCTTACAAGCCTGCTCAATGGTCAATTTATATGGCATAGTCTTTCTAAGAACAGGATCTTTTAGAGGAGTAAAACCAAACTTAAGGAAAATATCTAGAGTTTCGGGATACGTATCTAAAACATAACCAACAATCATGTTTTCTTGTATTTCCATATTATTCCTCTTGATATGATGTATTAATTGTAGCCCAGATGTTAATTCCAAATACGGCATAAGCAGAAAGAGTGATAAAACCTGAAAATCCTAAAATAATTTTTAATGGAATAAGAAATGGGTAGAAAAGTTCAAAAAAGACTCTGATGAGATTACCCCCAATTAATAAAAAAAGAGCTAGATTTGCAAGTCGCAAACTGTACAAGTCGACTCCTTTGAAAATCGGAATTACCCTATTAGAGAAACCAAACATCATCATCGTAATGAAGCCAATAGTTAATGAATGTATATAAGCTCCATAAACGAACATGTCCCCATGCATATCCCTAACTGTTAGATATAGATTTAGAACTACTACAAATAGGAGCCAAACGTATCCCCCTTTGGCTGAAATCTCAAAGTTAATACTTGATTCTAATGATGGAAGTTTAATCTCTGGTTTTTTGAAAATATTTAAACTGTATATGAATGTGATAACTGCTAAAAACTCTAATAAAACCCCTCCTATAAGTAGAGAATGCGCCACGAAAGAAGGAGTTTCTATTATATTGGTGGTATAAATCAAAATCGGCGAAATTACGCTGATAATAACTCCCAAATTAAAAAATACTAGAACGAGTCTAATGGGTTGCTTTAAACCTTCTTTCAACCCTAGAAAAATTGGAAGAGTTCTAATACTGACTCCCATAATCATCATTGTTGCAAAGCCGTAGAGGATTACATGTATTAAAACTTTGTTAAGAACTATTGGAACATTTACAAACCCACTTTTTACCATATGAATACTAATTCCTAGATTTAATATACTTCCAATGAAAAACCAGGTTAGAGCAATAAAAACATATCGTTCAAAAATCTCTGGTTTTTGATCACTACTAAGAATTGTTTTTATCATCACGTATAAGAAAATTGCAACGGCACTCAATTCCAATAAAGAGGATAATAACACTATAAATTTAAATGAACTTCCCCATACAGACGATATTCCTGTGCCTCTTAATAATACTCCTAAAATCATTAACCAAAAGGAAATATTGGCAAGGCCCCGGTTACATAATTGAGTTGCTTTAAAGCGGGGGATAACATGGTAGGAGATACCCATAATAAAAAGCCCCAGCCATCCAAATAATTCAAAGTGACTATGAGTTTGGACAAGCCTCCAATAAGGACCAAGAGATAAACCAAGTACTGTTGAAGCAAGGATCAATACTCCAATAAATCCGCCCATAAAGACAGCTATAATTACGCTGCCCTTGACAAAATTTTCATAGACCTCTTTTTCTTCCATTTCATTGGTCCTTATTAACCAAATTGTTAAGTTCTTCTAGTAGAACTTCTGGATCGACCTTGTGGACAGTTGCAAAAAATGAAATTGCCTCTTTAGGACCTTGAGGCCCTCCGCAACCCATTAAACCATACTTATCAAAAACTTTCCTAGCATCGGGATATTTTTTTAATACATCTCTTATAGTATCGTCGCTTTTTATAGTCATATTAATCCTCCTAAATTATTTTATTTAAATCTAGTAATATTTTTTCTAAATCTAATTTGCGTTTGTGACTCTCAGCTGCGATAGTTGAATATGAACCGCAACATGCATCTATGCCGTATTTTGTAAATACTTTTAGCGTGTTTTTATTTAGATTTAGAACTTCATCTATCGACATATCACTTGTTATTGTGATTTTCATAACTCAATAATGATAAAACTTTGATAATTTATCTTTTCCCCGAACATGTTCGGGAAAAAATAACGAGGTTACATTTTTATTTAGGAGTATGATAGAGGCAATTATTGCTATAAAATCCCCAGAATGGATAAACAAATTAACCGAAAAATATTACGCTCATATCCGTGTACTTAGTTGTATACCATTTGCAGCTGGAGGGGTGAAAGATTTAATAGAAATCAGTGCCCCAGAGACTAGTTTAAAGGAAGCAGTTGAAGAGCTTAAAAGTTCAAACAAATTTCAGGATGTAGATGTTGCACAAACTGGAAAAACACGGGCATTGGCTAGCATTTCAACGAATAGATGTTCCATGTGTCAAACTCTTGCAGGATCAGAGAGTTTTCTTATAAACGCAAGTACTAAGAAAAATAGGATTTACTGGACACTTCTCACCAGTAGAAAAAAACCATTAAAGAAAATCATGAAAATCCTTGAGCTTAATGGATTTGAAGTAGAGATTATAAAGATGGCAATGATAAAAGGCAGAAAAGAATTAACAGGCAGACAGGAGGAGATAATTAGGATAGCATTAGATAAAGGTTACTTTGACTGTCCAAAAAAGACTTCTATACGTGAGCTCTCAAGAATGTTTGGAATTTCAAAATCTACTCTTTCAGAAGTTCTTAGACTAGGCCAAAAGAAAATAATTAAATCTTACTTTAAGGGGTAAAAGGAGTTAAATAAACTCAATTGCTCTTAAAGGACATGCATCTATACACAATCTACATGCCTCTGACTCTGCATCGCTTTCGTCTTCTTCAAAGCGTCTACAAGAATGTAAATTATTATCAATTACAATACCGTCAGTCATTTTTAAAACCACATCTTGAGTGGTAGGACCTTTACCACCACTTGCTTCAATACTGCATGCAAGGTTGGGAGGGCAATTTATCACGCAATTGCCACATCCATTACAAAGTTTTTTATGAATTACTAATTTTGTCTCTTTTGCATTTAAAATGGGTGCTAAGAGTTCTTTAAGAATAATGTTATTCTGGATATGTTTAGCCTTTTTCAGATGAGCGCATTCATTTAGATTAGCACTTCTGCTTAAGATTTTAATAGCAAAGCCCATACAAGTTGCAGTTTTGCACTCCCCACAGTTTGTTTTAGGTAAGTGCTTATGAACGTCCAAAGGGGAAATCTTGTTAGTTTCTTCCATTATTTTTCCTCTCATCAGTATTCTAATATGGATTTATTTTCTTAGTTAATGATTAGTATCTTTATCCTTTAATAATACGCGGGATAATAATAATTATTTATTTAGTCTCAAAATTAACATAATAAATCAGTTTATGATATGGATTGATTTATTCTAAATCGATTAAATTTAGGGGAAAAAAAATAAGATTGGAATGGATTTATATCCATCCCGGTCATAGAACCACTTTTAGGTTATAGACTTTTAATATACTCAAGGATTTTAAGAGCATCTGATTCACTAATACCTAAATTAACCATTGCACTAAAGCCCTTGACTACTTCGTCTTCAGGATTTGTTATTGATTTTACAATAAATGAATCATCCGCTATAACCGTTGAACCATCAATTAATTCAACTTGGGATCCTGCAAGGCCTATCAATCCTGGTCCTACTCCTGGCACTCCCTCTCCACTAGGACCATGACATCCCCCACATCCTTTATTCATATACAGATTTTTACCTTCCGTTACAGCCGCAGCCGATGAAGATACAGATTGGGAATTTTCCTCAGATTGTTTTGACTCAGTTACAGGAGCTTCCGTAGATTCAGATTCTTCTGCAGGACCCTGACTACAGCCAGCCAAAGCAATCATTCCAACAAATAGCACAAATAAAACTAAACCTTTTTTTTCAATCAAAAATGCCACCTCAAATTCATTTATAATTGAAATAATCTACAACTATATTTAAACATATTGGTTTATTATTTGATTTTTATTAAAATACATCATTCCAATATTAGATTTAATAGTAATATTTGTTAGTAAAAGTATTAATTAATATCGAATTATAAATACATTTGAAAAAAAAGAAAATAACCTAATGATTGATGAATTAGATATGAAAAAAAAAGTAATAATAATTATTGTAACTGTTTCTTCTTTATTATTATCGATTAACAATGTATTAGCTGGAACTTTTGATGACTACCCAAATCCCAACATAGTTGTTGACTCAAGTTATGTTCAATCAAAAATCAATAATAGTAATATTGTAATAGTTGATGTTAGAAATTCTATTGAGTACAAAGATGGACATATACCTGGAGCTATTAACATACCTGGGGACAGTATCAGAACTGCTGGAGGGACTTCTTTTATGTTTCACATTGGTGGGATTGATCTTCCCGAATCTGAACATGACATTGCAAAGTATGAAACAATTTTTAGTAAGGCTGGTATTAGCAATGACAAAGAAGTCATATTTTATGGGAGTAGGGGTGGAAGGACGGATGGTACAGCCCCATTCATTATTTTAAGTATGCTAGGCCATCCAAACGTAAAATTCTTAGATGGTAACGGATTATATGAATGGGGGTCAATAGGTGGCAATATTGAAACAAATACAAATATTCTAGAAAGTGCCATCTTTACTTCTCAAACAAGCATATTCAATGAGATGATGGTAACTGCAGAAGAAGTATTAGACTGTATGAAAGATGATAATTGTATCATATTAGACACCCGTAGTTACGAAGAGTATGCCGGGATACAGATACCTGGCAGACAAAGAGGCTTAAGGGGTGGGCATGTACCGGGTGCTATACATATTAACTATGTAGAGTTTTACCGTGAAAAGGAAGGTCCAGACTACAAGCTCAAACCTTATGCCAATATTAAGGCACTTTTAGAGAACAATGGACTAACACCTGACAAGAGAGTAATAATGTATTGTTGGACCTCCACCCGAATAGGTGAAGCCTGGATTGCCCTTAAGGCCAGTGGATTCAATGATCTGGGGGTATACGATCATGGCATTACTGAATGGAACATGCTTCCGATAACAGAGTATCCGATGACTCCTGGCAATACCTACAGAATCGAGGAACCTAAGGGATTTATAGATACAAATACGGACACTGCAAATGCTGAAGATAAAGCTAACGAAGAGACCGATGATTGTTGTATAACACCAATGAAGAAAGCTGATTCAGTTAAAACTGGAGAAAAAAGTGTTTGCGGGCCAACTGCCATTTTAGCAATCGCTATGCTAATTCCACTAATATATTATAATAGATTTTATTAGCTAATTCTGTTAGAGTCGTATTGGTGTGGTTTAAGTATCTTAACTAGCACTACACCAGCAATAAACCCACCTATATGGGCAAAATATGCAACACCTCCAGAGCCCTGTGTTCCATACTCTAAAGAACCTATTCCTGAGAAAAGTTGTAGTACAAACCAGAAAAAAAGAACAAAAAATGCAGGAAGTTTAATCCATTTTATGAAGAAACCGAAAATGACAATACAATGGACCTTTGCTCTTGGAAAAGTCACCAGGTAGGCACCTAGTACACCTGCAATCGCTCCACTAGCACCAATATTTGGTATAATTGATAAAGGATTAACAATGATTTGCAAAACTGAAGCAGCTAGGCCAGATAAAATGTAGAACTCGAAAAAACGTGTCCTCCCTAAATAATCTTCGATATTATCTCCAAAAATCCATAGGTACAACATATTGCCAAATATATGCATAAACCCTCCATGCATAAACATGGAAGTAAATAATGTATACAATCTATTTCCGTTTGAAATGTCTAGGGGTACTAGCCCATAATCATAGATAAAATCATTAAGTAGATTTTGGCTACCTAAAAGCACTTCGTAGAAAAAAACGAGGATATTTAGCAATATTAATAAATAAGTAATTATAGGTTTATTTTTAGTTGGATTGTCATCCTTTATAGGAAACATGCAAAGTAGTTGAACTACTAAAATAAAATACTATGGTAGTTTTAATTGGTGTTATAGTATGAAAAGTGTAATAATGAAGTTTGGAGGTACTTCCCTGGGAAATGGGAAAAAGATAAAAAGAGTTGCTAAAATGCTTCGAGATAAAAGGGCTAGTGAAACTGTTGTAGTAATTTCAGCCATGAGCGGATTAACAGACTCATTAATTACGATTGGAAATACGGTAGTTAAAGGAGTATCAGAAGATGAGATTCATACGCTAGTAGAGGATATAAGGAATAGACACATCACTACCGTCAAGCAAGCAATGCCCACCGAATTTCAGAGTTTCGTAATTGCTGAAATTGAAAAGATGTGTTCTGAATTAGAGAAGGTCCTAATTGGTGTTTCCTATGTAGGGGAATTAACTTCGCGTTCTCTGGATTATCTAATGTCCTTTGGAGAAAAGCTCAATGCCCCTATAGTAAGTGGAGCATTAAACAGCGTAGGAATTAAATCGATGTGGTATGATGGATTCAATGCAGGTATCATAACTGATTCAGACTTTGGCAATGCTTCTCCTATCTGGAGAGATACCAAAAAAAAAGTAATGGAAGTTCTAAAGCCTATTTTGAAAAATTCAGTACCAGTCGTAACAGGTTTCATTGCAGGGGATGAGAAGGGTAGAATAGCTACTTTAGGTAGAGGTGGAAGTGATTATACTGCGGCTATTTTAGGATCTGCTCTAAAAGTAGAAGAAATCTGGATTTGGACAGACGTTAATGGTATATTGACCACGGACCCTAAACTTGTTAAAGAATCCAAAACCATTGAGATTTTATCATTTATTGAAGCTATGGAACTAGCGTACTTTGGAGCGAAAGTATTACATCCAAAAACGATTGAGCCCGCAATGGAAAGTGGGATACCTGTAAGGGTTCGTAACACATTCAATCTTAATAACAAAGGTACTCTAATAGTCAAAGATCAGAAAAAGAGTACTGAAGTGGTTAAAGCTATAAGTGTCATGAAACATGTGGCACTCTTGACAATATCAGGACTTGGAATGATTGGAGTCCCTGGTGTTGCTGCTAGAGTTTTTAATGCTCTAGCTACCGAGAAGGTTAATATATTGATGATTTCCCAGGGGTCCAGCGAAGTAAATATCTCTATAGTAATAGAGCAAAAAGACCTAGAAAATGCAATTAACACCATTAAGATGGAATTTTCTGGGAAACAAATAGTACGAGACATTAATTACAAAAAAAATGTAGCCATAATAGCAGTGATAGGAGCAGGAATGCAAGGAGCTAAAGGAGTTGCTGCAAAAGTTTTTACTGCAGTTGCTGAATCAGATGTAAATGTACTTATGATATCGCAAGGGTCTAGTGAAGTAAATATCTCTTTTGTAGTTTTTCAAAAAGATGCTAAAAAAGTAGCAAATGCACTACATGATAAGTTTATTTCTTAATTTTTTTTCTTTTGTTTCTCAAATAATGCTGATTGCAGAGAATGAAAGTAAAGAATACCCTCGACACTGCGTTGATCTATTGTAGAATCATCAAAAGAAGCAAGTGATTTTGAATATAATCCAAATGGAGAACTCCTTTCTAAAATCATACAGGAACCTTGGTGTAATTTAACCTTGACTTTCCCTGTAATCCTTTTTTGTGTTTCATCGATAAAAGCATCTAATGCAAATCGCAAAGGGTCAAACCATAATCCTTTATAAACTAATTCACTCCATTCCTGTTCCGCAATTTTTTTAAATTTCAACTCCTGCCTCGTCAATACAAGTTGCTCTAACTGTTCATGTGTCTTGAGTAGAGTAACAGCAGCTGGACATTCATAATTTTCTCTGGCTTTAATTCCAAGGATACGATCTTCAATCATATCAATCCTCCCGATACCCTGGTTCCCGGCTAATGTATTCATTTTTTCGATTATATCTGCAGGAGATTTTAATTCGCCATTTATAGCCACTGGAACTCCACATTTGAATTCAATTTCAATGATATTACTGGCCTTCTCTTTAGTCTTTGTCCATTTGTAAATCTCTTCAGGAGGAGTTTCAGATGGATTTTCTAATATCCCACCCTCAATACTACGACCCCAAATATTCTCGTCTACACTATAGGGATTATCAATATTTACGGGTATAGGAATATCATTACGGTTTGCGTATTCGATGCTTTCTAATCTTGTAAGATTAAGCTCTCGTATAGGAGCTATAATTTTCATTTGAGGAGCTAAAATTCGAAAAACCGATTCGAATCTAAATTGATCGTTCCCTTTACCTGTGGCCCCATGTGCTAAAGCATCTGCTTTTTCATTCTTCGCAAGCTGAACAACTTTATCAGCTATACATGGCCTAGCTAAAGCTGTACTGAGCGGGTATCCCTCATAGCTTGCATTCGCTTTAATTGCTTTGAATATGTAGTCCTGGGAAAATTCTTCTTTTGCATTAATAGTTTTATGTTTTAATACTCCTAATTTACTAACTTTTTCTTCAGCTATTTTCAATTCACCCTTTGATAATCCAACGTCCACAGTTACCGTGATAACATCACAATCATATTTTTCTTGTAATAGTTTAACACATATGCTTGTGTCTAAACCCCCTGAATATGCTAGAACTACTTTCATATAAAATCCTCCAATCTAGGTTCGTTCACATGACCAACATAGTAGTCGCTAAGAGACCTAATTGTCACTTCTCCTTTTAAGATACTTTCAATTGCTTTAACCGCGGCTTCAGCACCAGTTATAGTTGTAATGTACGGAATTCTTAGATCCACAGCGGATCTACGGATATAAAAACCGTCAGTATAAGGAATCTTACCTGCAGTGGGAGTATTAATTATCAATTTTACACCTTTATCCTTCATTATATCAAGAATGTTTGGCGATCCTTCGCTTACTTTCATTATTTCTTTAGCAGGTACTCCTGCACCCTTAAGGACTTCCATAGTTCCTTCTGTTGCAAGAATCTGAAATCCTAGTTCATATAACCTTTTTGCTATAGATGTAATTTTAATAGCATCGGTACGTTGAGCGGAGATAAAAATCTTCCCACTTGTGGGCAAACAATTACCAGCTGCCAGCTCTGCTTTATAATATGCTTTTCCAAAGTCAAAGTCTATACCCATTACTTCCCCAGTACTTTTCATCTCAGGTCCTAAAACTGGATCAACCCCTGGGAGCTTTACAAATGGAAACACCGCTTCTTTAACCGCTACATGGTTTATTTTACGTTCTCCAATATAACCAAGATCTTTAAGTGAAATTCCAAGCATTACCTTAGTAGCAATTTTGGCAAGGGGAACACCAATTGCTTTACTAACAAAAGGAACGGTTCTACTAGCCCTAGGATTAGCCTCTAAAACGTAAACAATATCGTCTTTAACTGCAAATTGGATATTTAACAGTCCTATAACGTCTAATTCATTAGCTATCTTGATAGTCAAGTTTTTTATTTTACTGATTATATCACGACTAAGAGTTTGAGGTGGTAATACGCAAGCTGAGTCTCCACTATGAATACCTGCATGCTCAATATGTTCCATAATCCCCCCAATAAACACGTCACCATTCCCACTTACGGCGTCTACATCTACTTCAATGGCCCCTTTTAAGAATTTGTCCACTAAAACTGGATGTTCATCACTAACATCAATAGCTTCTGTCATATATTCTTTAAGCTGAATTTCATCGTAAACAACTTCCATTGCTCTTCCGCCAAGAATGTAGGAAGGTCTAACTAATACAGGGTACCCAATTTTATTAGCAATATCCTTAGCCTCATCAACGGAAAAACCTGTACCATAGGCTGCCTGAGGAATTTCTAACTTATCCAGTACCCTGGTAAACTTCTTTCGATCCTCTGCTCGATCAATGTTCTCAGTACTAGTTCCTAAGATTTTAACTCCTTTTTTAGAAAGCGAAGCAGCTAGGTTTAATGAAGTCTGACCTCCAAACTGTACAATTACACCATATGGGTTCTCCTTATCAACAATATTCATTACATCCTCAAAGGTAATTGGTTCAAAGTAGAGTTTGTCACTTGTATCATAATCTGTAGAAACAGTTTCTGGGTTGTTATTAACGATGACCGCCTCTATTCCTTCTTCCTGAAGTGCTAATACACCGTGAACGCAACAATAATCAAACTCTATCCCTTGAGCTATACGGATTGGTCCACCTCCGATAATTACCACTTTTTTTCTATCTTCTACATTTACCTCATCAGATGTTTCATAAGATGAATAATAATATGGTGTTGAAGCTTGAAATTCAGCAGCACATGTGTCCACCATCTTATAGGTTGGTTTCACAAATTTACATCGTAAATCTCTAATTTCATTTCCTTTAATTTTTAAAATATTTGATAATTGTACATCGGAAAAGCCCAATTTTTTTGCTCTTATTAAGATTTTAGGATTAATTTCTTCGAAACGACAATCATTTAATTGAACGATGAAATCATGAATATTTTTTATTTTTTCAAGAAAGAATGTATTTATTCCTGTAATTCTATTAATCTCGTCCACAGACATTCCAATACTTAGAGCATCATTAATAAAAAAAATTCTTTTATCAGTTGGCTGACTGAGATTTTTAATTATCTCCTCTTTGTTACTACATTCAGACCTGCCATCTCCACATAATCCAAAACGTCTAACATCAAGGCTACGAATAGCCTTCTGCAGAGATTCTTCAAATGTCCGTCCTATAGCCATAACCTCTCCAGTACTCTTCATCTGTGTTCCAATTTCTTTTTCAGCATTTCGAAATTTATCGAAAGGCCAACGTGGTATCTTGGTGACTATATAATCCATTGTAGGTTCGAAGCTTGCAGGCGTCTCCTTTGTAATATCGTTAGAAATCTCATCTAAAGTCAAATTTACTGCAATCTTCGCACTGATTTTTGCAATAGGATAACCAGTGGCTTTACTTGCCAGGGCAGAACTTCTAGAGACTCGAGGATTAACTTCTATAACGTAGTACTCCCATTTTTTGGGATTTACCGCAAATTGAATATTACACCCTCCCTCAATTTTCAAGGCACGGACTATTTTTATAGCAGCACTTCTCAATATTTGATGTTCTTCGTCACTAAGAGTCTGTGCAGGTGCCACAACAATGCTTTCACCTGTGTGAACCCCCATGGCATCTAAATTTTCCATATTGCAGATAGTTATACAATTGTCTTTAGAATCCCGAATGACTTCATACTCATACTCATACCATCCAAGAAGAGATTTTTCAATTAGAACCTGTTGTACCATACTTGCCTCTAAACCTTTCTTAGCAACTATTTTAAGTTCGTCTTCATTAAGGCCCACTCCCCCACCAGTACCACCTAGAGTATATGCAGGACGAACGATTACCGGAAAACCTATTTTATTAGCTACTTTAATAGTGTCTTTGATATTAGTAACTGCATACCCTTCAGGTATTGGCTCACCTATTTTTCGCATCAAATTAGCGAAAAGATCCCTATCTTCAGCTGTCTTAATAGAATGGATAGATGTACCAATAACCTCAACCCCCATTTCTTTTAATATACCTGAGTCAGATAATTGTGTTGAAAGATTAAGACCCGTCTGCCCTCCCATAGTGCCTAGAAGACCATCAGGTTTTTCTTTTTTTATTATCTCAGCAATGATCTCTGTTGTAAGAGGCTCAATATAGATAATATCTGCTATTTCTTTATCTGTTTGAATTGTTGCTGGATTAGAGTTAACAAGTACTACTTCATACCCTTCCTCACGCAGGGACTTACATGCTTGAGATCCAGAATAGTCAAATTCAGCTGCCTGACCTATGATTATAGGGCCACTTCCGATAACAATTATTTTCTTTAAGTCAAAACGTTTAGAAATTCTATCATCCACCCCGTAGCATTTTAATATATTCATCGAATAAATACTCACAATCCTTTGGTCCAGGATGCGCCTCTGGATGAAACTGTACCGAAAAAATAGGGAGTTCATCATGAAACATTCCCTCTGTGGTTTTGTCATTAAGATTGATATGAGAAAGATTAAAACCAATATCTTCAAAATTTGAAATATCTACTGCATATCCATGATTTTGTGATGTAATATACACTCTTCCTGTATCCAAATCTTTAACAGGATGGTTAATTCCACGATGCCCAAATTTTAGCTTAAAGGTTTTTGCACCGGCTGATAAAGCTAGAATTTGATGCCCTAAACAAATTCCAAGAGTTGGAATTTCCTCCATAATATCTGTAACTGTTTTAATTACATAATCTGATTTTATTGGGTCTCCGGGGCCATTAGATACTACTATTCCCTCTGGTTCAAGATCAAAGATTTCTTCAGATGACGTTGACGCCGGAACTACATTTACCTCTAATCCACGTTTCAATAGATTTTGCAAAATACTACGTTTGACTCCGCAGTCTATAATTACAACTTTTGGTCCATTACCTTCATAGATTTTTATCTCTCTACTAGTGACTTTGCTAACCAGATCTAAATCAGAGATATCGGGTTGTTTTATTGTCTGTTTGAAAAGATTTTCTGCGTCTATCGGATTATTCGATGTCTTTAATCCTGATTTCATAGTACCTTTTTTCCTAATTTTTATTGTGAGAGCACGAGTGTCAATTCCTGAAATACCTGGGGTATTATGTGATTTGAGGAAGTTTCCAAGACTATTTATTGCTAAACGATGACTTGGAGATGAACAGCTTTCTCGTAGGATTAAGCCCTCTGTCTGGATATCATTAGACTCAAAATTTTTTTGATTAAGACCATAATTTCCAATTAAAGGGTAGGTAAACATTAATATTTGTCCTTTATAGCTTGGGTCTGTCATGGTCTCCTGATAACCACACATACCAGTGTTAAAAACGACCTCTCCGTATACTTCAGATTCTTTACCTAATCCTTGACCTTCAATGATCGTTCCATCTTCAAATACTAAAGTAGCGTACACAAATTCACACCTTAAAGTTTATAATTTAAAATTTCCTTAATAGAGAAAGTTATATATAAATTCAAATACTTATTATTTATGGCAAAAATGAGTCATTATTCTAAATTATGAAATATTTAAAGAATAAAATGAAACTTTCAACTAAGGTTCGAAAAGCTTTAGGGAGATATCCATATATTGAAGAGTATCTTGATATGGGAATTATCAACAATCGGGCTTTAGCAAGAACTATTCAAGATTATTTAGATGAAGAGGTAAATATCCAAAGTATAGTTAGTGCCATTAGGAGATTTCCAGTATATGGGGTAAAATCAGAACAAGAGAAATTACTTACGATATTGGCAAATAGTGAAGTTAATCTAAGATTTGATTCCGCTACTGTTACCCTAAATATCAACGAACATTCTTTGGAGGAAATTGATGCATTACACACATATCTTGAAGGTAAAAGGTATATGCTCCTACAAGGGATGCAAACCCTTACCATTGTGACAGAGGAACGAGAATCTAAGAAATTAGGAGAAAAATTAAGGATAACAGGAGCTGATTTTAAAAAAAAATTAGCAACCGTAATAGTAACTAGTCCAATTGAGATAGTAACAACCTCAGGCGTCATTGCTCATCTTGCTACACTGCTAGCGATGGCTGGAATCAATGTAGTTGAGATGATGTCCAGTCAAACAGAAACTTCATTCATTGTAGATGAAAGAGAGGCTCTAAAGGCTGTAGAAGTAATAAGGAAAGAGATAAAACGAGCAAGAAAAAATTGACAAATAGTTCCATTTTTAATTCACTTCCCAAAGTTTATAATATTAGATTTAAATATGAATTAATAAATGTTGGATTTAACTTATGAAACTTTTGCTAAAAATAAGATACGAATTAAAAGACGAATAAACGAGCTAAAGCGGAAAAACTCATTATTGAAATACTCAAATAAATGGAACAAACTAAATATCGAACCCCTAAACCTCGTAATAGGTGCAGAGGATGGAAGTGCAAATCATAAAAAGTACAAGAGTATCGTCTTCTATGCGGTCAATGCAATGGCTGTGATTTACGATGAAAATATTAAGGAGTATAAATGCTCTGATGTAGATATTCTCAATCCCTATTATGATATTGAAAATCGTCTTTCATTATATCGTTCTATTCTTGAGTTGAAAGCAAGTCTCCAAGTTCTAGACAAAGTTGACTTATTTCTAATTGATGGATCTATCTTTAGTGACCTTGTGATCAGCCGGGATTTTGGAAAGGGATTGAAACAAGAAGAAGTTGATGAAGTGAAAGATTTACTCCCATTATTTGAGAAAGATGAAGGTACTACAATAAAGTCTAAAGAGATTATAAACGAATTGAATTGGGATTCTTCTCAACAAATAGCTTTTTTAGAATACTTAGAATATCTTTCATGTTTGCAGAAGATTTTGGCTAGGGGGCATAAGAAGCTCATTGGAATATCTAAAACATCCATGAGGTCTGATCTAAATGAAGGTATCCCGGATATGGCTATTTATGAGGAAATAACCAAAGATTCAGGATATTCTAAACCAACTTCAAATTCCCTTATATGGAAAAAGTTTCCAATATACCAGGATTTCTTTAGGAGCTTTGTTTTCACTACATGTTGTACGCGCCTTGAAAACAATAAAGGTGTCTTGATGGCGGAATTCCCTAGAGAAATACCCGATAACGAAGTCGAAGATATATTGAGTGCAATTAAAAGCACTAGTGTTATGGGATATCCTTATCTTCTTAGGAAAGCTCATAGAGATGTTGTAATAACAAATAGAGAGATGCAAAAATTTGCTATATCTCTAGGTATAGTTGAGAAAACCGGTCGGGAGGTATTAAGTTGAAAAAAAAGGTTTTGGGAATTTGTATAGGTGAGTCCTCTCAAACACGGATAACGTTCATTTCAAAATTAATGCCAACATCAGGAGAATATGTTACCCTAGAATATGATGGAAAAAAGGTCTTAGGGATGATAGAAAGTCTAACTAGGGGAAGTCCGTCTATATCTGGCGATATTCTTGATCCTACTGTTGTTGAGAAAATACTTCGGTATGAAAGTGTAGATGAACACTATGTTCGTGGGAGGGTACAACTGTTATGTGATGTTGAAACACAAGAGTTATTAAAGTCTCCACCGCCACCTGGAACAAGAATAAATAAAGCAGATAAGCAAACCTTAAAAAAAATCTTTGGTGAAGGACATATTTCCATAGGGAATCTTATTTCAAATCCGGCCGTTGAGGTAAGGGTTGACCTAAATAAGATGATTACTCGGCATTTAGCAATCCTTGCAATTACAGGAGCAGGAAAATCTAACACCGTGAGTGTTATCGTGGAGGGAATATTAAATCTCAAAGGAATGCCAATTATCTTTGACATGCACTCAGAATATGTGGATGCTAAGTTTACTGGAGGTGTTAAAAGGATTGATCCCAGTCTAAATCCCTTGTATCTATCTAGACGTGAGTTTCAGGTTCTATTAGATGTTGGTAAAGACGCACATGTTCAAGCTCGCTACCTTCGCAAAGCTTATTTTGAAGCTCAGAAAAAAATCCGAGATGGTGAGAAAAGAGATTTTATTTACCATGTTCTTGACTCTCTGAGAGAAATCCAAGATACAGAAGAAAATTCAACTTCAGGCGAAAAAAGTGCTTTAATAGGAATAATTAATAAAGTTGAAGATTTCAACCACAAATTCAGAGGCTTAGTGAACTCATCAACAAATAATATTGTTGATACTCTAAAACAGGGATCAGCTAATGTAATTGATTTGGGTCAAGTTGATGAAGATTACGCAGATGTAATTGTAAGCCATGTGCTTAGAAAACTACTGAATAAGAGAAAGATTAACAAAGTACCTCCTGCTTTTTGCATTATTGAAGAGGCCCATCTTCTAGCTCCAATGTATACCTCTACACTATCCAAACACTGGATAAATCGTATAGCTAGAGAAGGAAGGAAGTTTGGACTTGGGCTATGCTTAGTTAGTCAGCGTCCAAAAAATCTTGATCCAAATTCTCTATCTCAAGCAAATAACGCAATTGTGATGCGACTAATTGAACCAAGCGACCAACGGCATGTTCAGAAGACAAGCGAGAGACTAAGTGATGACTTACTTGCCCAGCTACCGTCGCTTAACATTGGTGAAGCTGTTGTTCTAGGACTTATGACTAAGATTCCTGCATTGGTGAAAATTAGAAAAATGGAAGGAAAGCTAATAGGAAACGACCCTAATATTGTAGAAGAGTGGCAATTAAAAATTAAAGAAAAAAAGAAAAAAACCGAGGAACAACACCACGAAATTAATGCGTTATATGAAGGAATGGATTAGCCTTAATCAATTCTATAAACAATATCTTTAGGCCTTACACGTTTTGTTACTTTGATTCCTACACTGGATCCAATAGAAGCTTCTTCAATATTATTACCTTCTATTTGAAGAGAATCAACAACTTGCTCTATACTTGTTGTATGTCCTTGGATACATATTTTATCCCCGATTTTGAGAGCACAATTAGTTATCTTAATTCCAGCTACACCTACTTTAGAAAAATAGGTAAAAACTGTACCTACTTCATCCATAAAACTTCTCCAACAATACCATTACGTATTATTTAAATAAAAAGGTTTACACATAATCCTAAATAGATATGGAAGATATTAAAACTATATTTTGTGTTGAAAAATGTAATACTTTTCCATCTCTTTAGGGGAAAACTTCTATTTCACATAAGTACACTTACTAAAATAAGAAAAAAAAATAAATGTATATTATAAGAGGTTTGAGAATGCTCTTTGCTCATATAGCTGACACTCATCTTGGTTATCGACAATACAACTTAGATGAAAGGGAAGAGGACTTTTATAATGCATTCCATGAAGCCGTGGATAAGATAATAGAGAAACAATGTAAATTTGTTTTACACTCAGGAGACCTGTTTAACGACTCTAGGCCACATGTTCGTGCGATGCTTGAAGCAATGAACGGTTTAGAAAGACTAACAGATGAAGGAATAGAATTCATTGCAATCGCAGGCAATCATGACTTAATGAGACGACGTGGAGCTATACCACCTCATAAACTTTATAAAAATCTAGAATTTCTAACTGCAAAAAACCCATTTAGAATAATTGATGATACCTATATTTGTGGCCTACCTTATTACTCAAAAATTCATATTGACGCTTTTAAAGAAAAAATTAATGAACTAGTTGAAAAAGGTAAGAATTTTGAAAAAAAAATACTAATGTTACATCAAGGATTAGACACATATCTCCCACATTTTGCAAGCGAATTAAAATTGAATGATATCCCAAAAGGATTTGATTACTATGCTTTAGGACATGTTCATAAACGAATAATAGCGTCTCATGGTAATGGTAAGCTAGCATATCCTGGATCAACTGAAATTTGGAGTGTGGATGAGATAGATGATTGGAAAAAGAAAGGTAAAGGGTTTTTTATTATTGATACAGACAGTTTCGAAGTAGAAAAGGTTAACATTAGTTGTGTTAGGCAATTTTTCAAGATGGAAATTGATTCAACATCTAATATTGAGAAACTAAAAAGTGATCTGGATATAACAAAAAAACCAATTCTCAATATCACGCTATCCGCAAATTCGTTTGATTACTCACGTTTATATAATAAAGTTAGAAATGAACTGGGAACTGCACTTTATTTGAACATTAGAAAGAATAGAATCGAAAAAAAAGACGAAATTCCATTAGAAGAAAATGTGAATATGGAGAAATTAATAATTGCAGCCCTACCCAAGGATGGATACTCAAAAGATGAGAGAGAATATGCTTACTGTGTTTATAAATATCTAAAAAATGGAGAAAAAGATGGTGCGAAAAAAATAACAGATGATTTTTTTAAGAATTGGGATCCGAAATCCAGATCAGATAAAACACAAAAAAATCAGGAAGTATCCAAATGATTCTTGAAGAAGTAAGGATTAAAAACTTCAGATCACATAGCAACACCCGGGTTAAATTTAATGAAGGAATAACAGTAATTGTAGGACCTAATGGTTCTGGTAAAACCAGTATATTAGAAGCAATCAATTTTGCACTTTTTAGAAAAACTTCAAAGAGTACATCTAAAAGTGTGAAAATTGAAGATCTAATTAGAAGGGGAGCTGAAAAAGAAGGAATGGAAGTTTCTTTGTTATTTCATTCTAATGGAAAAAAATATCGAGTAAAAAGAGGTATTTCTGGGAGAAATAAAATTAATAAATTGTATGACGGAAATGGTGTAATTTTAACAGACGGAGAAAAGGATAGTATTACAACAAGAGAAATAGAGGAAAAATTGCGCATGCGAAATGAGGATTTTAAAAATACAATGTATATTGGACAAGGGAAGATAGACACTCTCATTACAGAACAACCTGGAAAAAGAAAAGCGTTAGTGGGGAGACTTATAGGTACAGAGGACTTACAAAAAGCCTGGGAATCTATGCCCGATCTGATAAGTGAATATGAAAAAAAGATTTACCAACTTTGGGATACTCCTAAGAGAAGAAAAGATATGGAAGAACAGCTAAATCAAGAAAAAAAAAGAATTATTCAGCTTAATGAAGAAAAAAAGATAATAGATAGAGACCTCAAAAATGCAATTGAAAAAAGAAGGGTGGCAGAAAGAGAGCTACGACATTATGAAAAGCTAAATGATTTAGAAATAGAACAAGGAAGAATTATTTTAGATATTAAAAATCTTCAAGAAAAAATTACGGGAATCAGCATCTATGAGGATCAAAAAAAAGAAACTGAAGGGGCTAATAATGAATATCTAACCTTGAAGGAGGAGATTAAAAAACTAGAAAATGAGAAAATAAAATTAGTAAAATATTCCACAAAAAAAGACCAATTAACTGAACAAATTGAAATCTATAGGAAAGACCTATCCGATATTAGAGAAAATGTAAAAAGTGAATTTAAAAAATGTCACAGAGTTTTTAATAATGAAGAAGAATCTCTAGAGAAACTTTCACTCCTCAACAAAAAAAGAAAAACTACTATTCAAAGAAAAATTGAAAAATGTAGAGAGCGCAAGAAAAAATTTACTTCCATGGGAGGTGTATATAAAGGGGGGAATAGTCATCTTAAAAAGGCTATAAACAATCTAGATGCAGCAGAAGATAAGTGCCCAGTCTGCAATGAGAATCTTACGTTAGACCACAAAGAAAAATTGAAAACGGAATATGGTATCAAAATTGAAGATAATGACCTTGGGATTTTAGAATGTAACAAAGAAATAAACCAGTGTGATAAAGATGAGAAAAAATTGGAATCACAACTTGAACTAAACATTGATGTTTCAATCGAGAATATTGAACGACTAAATGAAAATAGACTTAAGAAAAAAAATAGTATTAGAGAAATATCTGATGAAATTAAAAGGATGGATAAATGGTTAATAAATTCAGATGCAATCATAAAAACCCTATCCAATACAGAAAACCGCTTAATTAGTCTTGAAAAAGGATATAAAAGATACGTTGGAGCAGACGATTATCTAAAAAAGAATTATCCTTTAAAGGATAAATTCAAATTGGAAATCAATTTAAAAAAGAAAAAGATTAAAAAATTAGAAAATGAGAAAAGTAAAATAGTAATATTATCAAAAAACGTTGAATTGAAAGATTTAATAAGAGTTGGAAAAAAAAATTTGGAAGATTTACAGAAAAAAGTTATAGAAAATGAAAAAGATAAAAGCGGAATAAAATCGACAATTAAAGAAAACCTTCGAAACTCGAAAAAAAGTACTGAAAAACTCAATGATTTAGTAGTCAAAGAAACTAAACTTATACGATTGACACAATTTAAAGAATTTCTAGAACAAATAAGAAAGTCATTTTCAAAAGACAATTTACAGAAGGATTTGAGGGTTAGATATAAACCCCTTATCGAACGATGCACTCGAGAGGAATTAGATAAATTTGATCTACCCTATTCTGACATAAGTATTACCGATGATTTCAACATTACTGTTTATGGGATTAATGGGGAGCAAAGTGTTGATATGCTTAGTGGTGGAGAAAGAATTGCTATTGCCATTGCATTAAGGATAGGTATTGCAAAAGCTATTTCAAGTTCTTCAATGGAACTTTTAATGTTTGATGAGCCTACTATACACCTCGATGGAACAAGAAGAAGAGAGCTTGTAGAGATAATAAAAAAACTGGCTGTAATTCCCCAAACAATTATAATCACACACGACAAAGAGTTTGAAGGAGCAGCAGATAAACTGTTGGAAGTCAAGAAGGTTTCAGGAATTTCCCAAATAATTGAGAGTTAAAATTGTAAATTGTAGAGACAATAGTTAATCAATTAGAATTTAAAGAATTTTTTATAATAGAACATTATTTTACTTCTTATTTTTTACTGAAAATACATCCACAATAGTCCTGTCTCTTCATTTCATACTTCTTGCTCAAGGCGACACTTTTCTTAAATCCATCTTTTTTCTTAAAATTTGCCTCAAAAAAACTCACACCATGATTTTTACCTATTTCAGAACCAATTGCATTTATAACATCAGCGTTTTTATGTGGACTAACACTAAGAGTTGTTCCGAAAAACCCGAAACCTTCTTTTTTTGCTTTTATAGCGGTTTCTTCAAGGCGAATACGATAGCATATATTACATCTTTCTTTACCTTCTTTATCGTTCTCATGTCCTTTTACCTTACTCATCCAATCCTTAACAGAGTATCTGCCGCTATGAAATCTAATATCGATTTTTTTAGAGTGAATTTGAGATTCAAAAAGACGATCATCATACTCATTCTTGGGATGGATATTTGGATTAAAGAAGAATGTATCAACAGTAAATTTTTTTCTAAGAACGTTAATAACATGGGGCGAACATGGAGCACAGCACATGTGTAGCAGGAATCTGGGTTTTTTCATCATTCTAGTTACTACCCTTCAATTCAAAAAACTTTTCTCATTTAAATCTTGAAGTTGCAACAAATGAAATCAACATTAAACCACTCAACAATAGAAATCCTGCCCGTGGTTCAATATAATCTGAGATTAATCCCAGCCCTAAAGGTATCAGAGCTCCTAAGAAGAATCCAACTCCATACATCCCCCCATAACTCTTAGAGTAGTCATTTTTTGAAGAAATATCTGCAACAATCGCATCAAAGATTGGGAGAGTCATGTATATTCCAAAAGAGGTCAATATAACTAATAAAAAAAAAGCATCTTTTCCAGATAAAAAATAAAATCCTCCAAGAGATAGAGTAGTTAGCATAATTGCACTTTTGATAATTTTAATTCTATTAAACTTGTCTGCTAGAAATCCGCCAATAATATTTGAAATGAGACCAATAACTGGTAAAAGACCCAATAGAAAAATTGCAGATGTAAGAGAAAAATTAAAAACAGATACTGCGTATATTGGCAAAAACGCCTTAATACCCCAGAATACTGAATCCCTTAAACCAAAGGCTATTACAACGATCTGAAATCTTTTATTTTTAAATATATCCAACATATTACGACTATCTTTCTGTTGATTATGTTCCTTGACGGAATAAAGAAAAATCAGTCCGAATAAGACTGAGATTACAATAAAAATATTCAACGCATAATGGTAGTCAAACTTTGAAATAAAAAACGCTATGAAAAAGGGGCCTAGGATCATTCCTAAACTACTTCCAAATCCATGAATTCCCATTATTCGCCCCCTAATCTGTTTATGGTATTTATCCGCTAAAATGGAAGTTCCTGCAGGATGATAAATGCCGCCAGCAGAACCAAGGAATGCGTGTATAGCCAAAAGCGGGAGGTATCCATGGGTTATAGAAAGAATGCCTAGTCCCCCTCCACTTAGAATTTTTTCCATTGCTATCTGAAGTCTCTTAGGGATTCCATGAAAAATTATACCTGAGAGTGGATTGAAAAGAGCATAAAAGAGAAGATAAGTAGAAATGATAGCTTCGGTACTAAGGTAACTTAGATTATATATTTCCCTAAATATAGGTAAAAGGGATGCTATAATTAATATCTGAGCATGATTTAGACCATGTGCCAAAGTACACATTAACAGGGTACTCTTATCCTCAACATCCATCGGCATCATATAAATATACCTTTAAATAAAATTTTGGGATATTACTCAAAATTTAGATATCATAAACATAACAATTAGACCCTGGGAATATAATCTGGTTACTTTTTACCCCAATTACCACCAAATTTTAATAAAGTGGAAAATATGTTTTCAAAACCAGTATCGCAGCTTTGTCTGTTATCCCTTGAGGAAATTGTAAGAGGCTCAAAATCTTCACATTTAGTTGGATCTTTTACAGCCTCTTGCTTTTTCTCACATTTATAAAACATATATAGCCCTTCCTGAATGTCAAGTTTACCCTCTTCAATAAAGTATAAATCCTTTACTTTTTCCTTATTGCCAGTCATGTATTTCTTCACGAACTGGCATTTATCACATAAAATTGTCATAACAACGTATATTATTCTCCCTTTAATTTAAATGCTTTTTCAGAAATCGGGGAAATAATATTTGTTAAGATTTCATATTTCCATATTAAAATTATGTGTGAATTTATTAAAAAATTATTAATTTGAATTTAACTTTTTTATCGTTAGGTACTTCATAAACCAATGACGGCGATAAAGTGGAATTCAGATATAAGGGCAAATTAATAATTAATCCACTAATGAGAGGTGGAATAGTTCCAAAAGAAGTCCAACATAAGCTTTTTGATGAAGGCTGGGCGGAAGTAGGTTATGACTTATGTTTTGATTGCATTGAGGGACGCAGTAGTTTAATAACTAAGCCTCCAATAAAATCACATTTAGAGCAAATTGCCAAATTTTTTGGAGGTGATGTTGCAGAGCATACATTTGGATGTAGAGCATCACAATTTGCAGTGATGAAGGGAGTGAGTGACGTAGCAGAAGATCAAAAACGGAAAAAAATTGTAATTGCTGATCCCAATAGTCATTATTCAACAAGTATAGCTGCTGAAATGTGTGGTCTAAAAGTAGTAGAACCTCCTCATACAGGGTACCCTGAATATAGAGTAACTCCTGATGCAATTAAAGATAAAATAGCTGAGGTAGGTAAACCAGCATTGGTAGCAGTTACACATGCCGACCCTTATTTTGGGAATATCGCTCCTCTAAAAGAAATAGGAGAAATTTGTTACGATAAAGAAATCCCATTTATGATAAACGCTGCTTACACAGGTGGTGTAATTCCTATCAATATGAAGGAATTAAAAGCTGACTTTCTAACCTTATCAGCTCATAAAAGTATGGCTTCTATTGGTCCTCTAGGATACTTGGTAACCACTTATGAATGGAATAAGGATACATTTGCCCTATCAAAGATAACCCCTGACTGGACAGGACGGGCGTTTGGAAAAAAAATCCCAAATATATTTGGATGTAGCATTGGATCCTTACCTCTGGTGAGTTCAGTTCTCTCCTTCCCAGAGGTAAAGAAAAGGGTAAAAAAATGGCCATCTTGGGAGAAGAAAATAAATACTTTTATTGATGATGTTGAAGACTTAGGCGATATCATGCTATTAGGTGAACGACCTCATGCCCATCATCTCTTACATTTTGAGACTCCTGATTTCTGGAACATATCGAAGCATCATAAACGTAGAGGATTTTTCTTGGCTGAAGAAATGCTAAAACGTGGGATAGTTGGTCTTCATAAAGGTTTGAGTAAGCACGTAAAACTCAGTATTTATGGATTAAAAGATAAGGAAATTAAACAAGTACTAGATGCTCTAAGTGAGATTTCTAATATGAAGACTGCAATAAAAAAAAAAATGAGTTAAATAAGAAGATTAAATAAAATACTTAAAGTTCTAAGACAGAAAAAAAACTGGTTATATAATTCAAGCCTAGATTATTATCTCACGAGCCTTTGATATTTTTTTTAAATCATTGATAAATTAATAAAAAAAAAAAGATTAATTTGAAACACTAATCTTCTCAACAATATCTTCAATGGCCTCTGTTAATCCTTTACCAGTGTAAATATCAATAGTTTCTCCAACGGTAAAAGTTATAGTAACATCCGTCCATTTTCCCCGCTTCTTAACAGTTAGAGGGCCCTTAACTTTCACTTCTCCCTTTATTGGTAAATGGATAGTAACAAATTTTACTTTCCCTTTGAAATCTTTATTGAGATAAATTCGAACACTTTTACCGTTAACTTGACCAAAGAAGTAATCGATACCCTTATCAAATCCCAATTTTTCAAAGCTCTTTACAATGTAAGGAGAAATATCACTTGTTTTACAACCGCAAAGAGCGGAGCAGGTTTTAGAGATTCCCTCTATCTTTAAAGCAAGATCTTTAAATACTTCTAGGGGAGCTCCAAGAACAAGCTCTGAATCCTTATATCCTCCAAAGGTCCGGGCCCCTCCACAGAGAAAAGTAATATTAGGTTTATCATCCATAAGAGGCTTAGCAGTACCCTCACCACAAACAGCCATACTTCCAGAGAATTCTGCTTTAACACCATCCAATAGTGAAGATACCTCCATTATCTGCCTTGGATTAAGAATGGCAAGTACAATATCAGGATTTTTAAGCTCATCCAAAGGGGCTATTTTGACTACTTTAGTTTGGGCAGGATTAATACGTGGTTGAATATCAACAAATTGGGGAGCCTCATATCCTAAAGTTATTACAGCATTTGGGCAGGAATAATCTTCTACCTCAACTTCAAAAGAATTACAGTCTGCTGCATGCCGTACCATCTCACAAAATCGCATCCGCCGTGATGGTTTTTTAGATGCAGATGCATTACCCTCAGTAATTATTTTAACTCCAACTAGGTTGTACCTAGTCCCAAGATGAGCACGAATTTCTTTATCCATTTAAACCCCATTTTAATCCCCCTTTGAGGGAGCCTCTATCAACAATTCGTATGTATTTCCCTCAACATTTTTAACATCTAAAATTCTATACGCCCATTTTTCTGACTTAATGCTAGTTGATATATTTTCAACTGCTGGAGGATAATCTAATATCACCTTTAGTACTCCCCCATCACCTAAAGAAAGCTCTTCAAGTTTAATTTTAGTGTAGAGAAATGTGTTTGGGCATTTCTCTCCACGAATATCTAAAATCTCAGCAATTTGCATTTATTCATCACCTTTAACTTTAGGTTCAACTGAAATTTCACACACTTCATCAACTGGTTTGGGAACAAAAGTACTACCACAAGCCGTACAATCCTCACGTCTAACTATTTTGACTTTATAAAAATCCATAGTATCTGCATTTACGATGAGAAGTCTATTTAATAATCCTATTTTGTGTCCTACTATATACCTAACTGTTTCCATTGCTTGAATAGAGCCTATAAGACCCGTCATCGATCCAATTACACCTGCCTCTCTGCATGTTGGTACCAATCCCTGAGGGGGGGCTTCTGGAAAAATACATCTAAAGCATGCCGTTTTTTCAGGAATAATGCTTGTAGCTCTACCTTCATACATTAAGACCGCCCCATGAAAAACAGGTATTTTATTTACCATACAAGCATCATTCACCGCATATCGAACAGAGAAATTATCGGTTCCATCGACAACGGCATCATAACCTTTTAAAATCTTAAAAGCATTATCATACGTAATCTTTTTATTTATACCATTAATTTCAACAGTAGGGTTTAAATTTCTAAGAACCTGAGCAGCTCTTTCCGCCTTAGCATTTCCAATGTCTTCAGGACTATATAGGAACTGTCTATTAAGATTTGTAAGGTCTACTGAATCCATATCAATTATATCAATTTTACCAACACCTGCTAAGGTTAGATAGGTTGCGGTAGGACATCCTAGACCCCCAGCACCGGTGATTGCAATTTTAGCTTCTTTCAGTTTCTGCTGCTCCACAGTGCCAAAATCTGGCAAAACGAGTTGTCTGCTATATCGTTTTATCTCCTCTAAATCCATGGTCATTTATAAGAACTCCTTCGAACCTAGCTTTTTTTCCTTTAAAAAATCTTTAATTTCTTTAACAAACTGATTACCTAATTCTTCGATAGAAGCCTCAAATTTTTCATCTTTATTTGATCCCTTACCAAAACCGGGACACTCTTTAATAGCCTTTACTTTTAACACAATTTCATCTGCATAGATAATACCATCAAACTTAAATGGAAACATTCGACAAAATAAAGGCTTAACTCCTAGTTTATGAATTTTGCATGAACTATCTTCTCTAAGAAAGAAACAACTATTGTTTATACTCTTAAGTCTGAAAAGCCCTTTATCGTCATTAAGATCTGCAAATTCCTCAGGATTTAACCCCGTAGAATTTGCAATCCGCCTAATATCTCCTGCTGTAACCTCTCGCTTACTAGAACAGCACGCAGCTTTACATTCCTTGAAAACACATTTCCATTTTCCTAAAGGCTCACTATAGATTAGTACCATGTTATCCTCCACTTACAGCTGGTAAAATTGAAATGGTATCATCCTGTCCAACATTTGTGGTCAATTCATCTCCAAGTCTAACATCCTCGTTATTGACATAAATATTAATAAATCTCTTTATTTTTCCATTTTCCAGAATCTTATCTTTAAAACCAGGACCTTTAACATCAATGTTATGAATTACTTCATCCAGGGTGGATCCTTCAACTTTTAACTCTGGTTTTCCATTACTGAATTTTCTTAATGGTGTTGCAAGTCTCACTATTGCCATTAAATCGCCTCCTTTTTAATTTTTTTATTTGCAAATTTAGTATCTAAAATATTGTTGAACTCTTTAAGATCTGGATTTATCCTTATGCTATCAGGGATGTAATTGGATAAAACATCCTGAGTCTTAAGCCCATTACCCGTGATATAAACAACCGTCTTTTCATCCTTATCTATTTCTCCTCTTTCTACGAGTTTTTTAAGAGTGGAAATTACAACCCCCCCTGCAGTTTCAGTAAATATTCCTTCAGTTTTCGCTAGTAGTTTAATCCCCTCAATAATATCATTGTCACTTCCAGCTGCTGCAGTACCGTTCGAATCTTTTAGAACCCTCAACGCATAGTACCCATCTGCAGGATTTCCGATAGCTAAACTCTTTTCAATTGTATTAGGCTTAACAGATTTTATGTCGCTATCAGACTCATATGCAGTTACTATGGGGGAACATCCCTCTGATTGAGATGCTGTTATCTTTGTTTGTACTTCATCGACCAAATCAAGATCAAGAAATTCATGGTAACCTTTCCATATCTTGGTTAAAAGAGAACCTGATCCAACAGGTATTATTGCTCTATCTGGAGTTTCCCAACCTAACTGCTCTATTACTTCATATCCTAAAGTCTTAGAACCTTCTGAGTAATAAGGTCTTAGATTAATATTGACGAAGGCCCAATTGTAATATCCTGCTGCCTCAGTACATAATCTATTAACATCATCATAATTGCCATCTACACTTATTAGATTAGGTCCATAAGCTAGAGTCTGAATTACCTTTCCCATGTTCAAATCTGAAGGAATAAATATGTAGCAATTGAGTTTTCCCTTAGCAGCATGAGCTGCAACTGAGTTAGCTAGATTACCTGTTGAAGCACAAGCTAGGGTATCAAATCCAAATTCTAAAGCTTTTGAGACAGAAACAGCAACCACGCGATCTTTGAATGAGAAGGTAGGATTTACTGAATCGTTTTTTATGTATAAATCTTTTAATCCAAGTTTATTTGCAAGATTGTCAGCTTTATGAAGTGGAGTAAATCCTGGATGTAAATCAACAATTTTATCTCCTACAGGTAGAAGTTCTTTATATCTCCATAGAGATTTCGGACCATTCTCGATATCTCTTTTGGTTACATTTTCTCTAATTTGTTCAAAGTCATATTCGACTTCCAAAGGACCAAAACATTCCTCGCATATACTAATTGGCTGAATCTCGTATTTATCCCCACAGTTTCTACATTTTAAACAAGTAACGTTAGTCACAACATATTCCTCGATTGAGTAGATATAGGCTCACTCAGCCTTGAAGTATTATTCATGATATATATATTTATTGGTCATTATTATTACTCATAATAATAATAATTCCCTTTGAAAAGTTATTTTATTCCATACCATCTATATTTTAATAACTGTAGCAGTGCTGTGAAGATTGACAATAGGGTAAGGTAAGAGTTGCCCCAGATATGATACATTATAGATATCGTATCATTCAAAACTCTACAAATTAGTACCTCCCTAGGTAGCATGAATTTATAGATTCTGAGTTTATATGCCTAAATAATAATATAAACTGAATTGACAAATAAATTTAAAATATGATATTTGATAAAAAATTCAAAGATAACTACATAAGTTATATTCTCCAGAGTGCATTAGCTGGTTTAACCATAGTAGTGGTAATGTTATTCTTAAATATCACAAATCAGTCAGTCATTATCGCTGCCTTAGGAGCAACAGCGTTTATAGTATTTGCTATGCCAAATAGCAATACAGCAAAATTTAGGAATGTAGTTGGAGGACACTTTATTGGAATTCTTTCAGGATTTATATTTTTCTCGTTGCCAACGATAGAGATAATCCAGAGTTCATATATTCATGCCTTTGCAGTATCTCTGGCTGTTTTACTCATGGTAGTTACCGATACTGAACATCCCCCCGCAGCCGCCACTGCATTAGGAATATCTACCGCAGGTTTCTCCTATAACCTAGGGCTTTTCACCTTAATAAGTGCTTTAATATTAGCCACGACCCATTTTGTCTTAAAGCCATGGTTGAAAGATCTAGTATAATCAATTTAAGATATTTAGAGTACCTCATCCATGCTACCACTTCTATAACCCTCCAGATCAAGAGTTACATAACTGAAACCAACATCTTTTAGATAATCCGTGATCTTACGCCGATTTTTTAAAGTTTTAGACAAATCATGTTCCCTCAATTCTATTCTAGCAATGCCTCCATGAAATCTAACTCTAAATTCTTTAAAACCCAATAGTCTAAGAAAATTCTCTGCTTTTTCAATTTTATCAAGTTTATCAACAGTTATTGTCTCACCATAGGGTATCCTCGATGCCAGACATGCCATAGCAGGTTTGTCTGCAACCGAAAGATCTAACTCCTTGGCTATATTTCTTACGTCATTTTTTCCAAATTGAAGTTCTAATAAAGGGCTTTTAACCCCATTCTCTTTCATTGCAAGCATTCCAGGACGATGAGCCTTTAAATCATCATGATTTGATCCATCAACAATAACTTGAATACCTTTCTGTTTAGCGATTTCATTTAAACCTGAAATCAGCGTATTTCTACAATAATAACAACGATTAACTGGATTTTCAGCAAAATTTGGATTTTCAAACTCGTTTTCTTTAAAAATAATGTGCTCAATTCCAATTTCTTTTGCAATTTTTTTTGCATTATAAAGTTCGTTTTCAGATAAAGTGGCTGAATTAGCAGTGGCTGCTATTGCTTTTTTTCCTAGTGCCAATAAAGCAGCTTTTGCTATAACAGAACTATCTACTCCGCCTGAAAATGCGACTAATACACTACCCTTATATCTAAACCAGTCAACCAAATTATTTAATGGATTCATTAAGTAAAAAGATTAAATCTAAACTATAAGATATTTATTACAGTAAAATAGAGAATAATTAATTGGTGTAAAGATGATTGAATGGAGGGTGCTTGCTAATTTTTTTTTCTGGTTAATTATATCCTTGGTAATAATAAACTATATTTTATCTGCCTACAATTCAGGGCATATTCTTATGCTCTACAGAGAAGATATGAATAACTATGCATTGTTTAGCCTTGCTTCTATCATCGCATTGGGATTCACCCTTGGCATGTTATCTGAGAAAATAACTGCATTATTGGGTCTTGAAATAGAAAAGATTGAGCACTTTGAGCGATAAAAATGGCATTCTTCCCAATTTCTGGAGTAGAAATAAGCTTATTATTCCCCCTTTTTTTAGGTTTCACGGTAGGCATTGTTGGAGGATTTATTGGTGTTGGAGGAGGATATATGGTAACGCCAGCACTTATAATTTTTGGAATCCCAGCCCATCTAGCTGTTGGAACTGACATTGCCCATATTTCAGGAAAATCGATAATAGCTACTATTCGACATCGTCAATTGGGAAATGTTGATATCAGACTTGGATTAATTATGGTAATTTCAACAATGATGGGTGTTGAACTTGGTGTTCAACTAATCAATTACTTCAAAGGAACTGGTCTAACAGATATTGTAGTTTTAGTAGCTTCCCTAATAATCCTGCTTAGCATTGGAATTTACACACAAATAGAAACACGAAAATCTAAAAAAATATTAGATAAAATGAAAAAAAATGGGAAGGCATTACCGAGAGAGGTCATAAGTTCATCATTTTCCAAACGTATCCAAAAAATAGAGATTTCCCCAATGATCCAACTAAAGACATCAAGAATACGAATATCTTTTTGGATAGTGTTTATAGTGGGATTTGGAACGGGGATACTAGCGGGTTTCTTTGGAGTGGGTGGAGGTTTCATCCGGGTTCCAGCTTTGATTTATCTAGTTGGTACTCCAACTTTAATAGCAGTTGGAACAGATCTCTTCGAAATAATAATTAGTGCTGGATATGGAACTATACGGCATGGAATGAGTGGAAACGTAGATATTATGATGGCTCTAACTATGTTAATTGGTGCAACCCTTGGAGCTCAGATTGGAGCTGTTGCTACCAGCTATGTTAGAGGTCCATCTGTGAGATTGGTATTATCTTGGTCCATACTTCTAGCATTATTTGGAGCAACCTTAAACCTTGCATACATTCTGACTGAGAAATCTATTATTTTATTAGGAATTGCATCTAAAATAATGGTTATAACCCAGATGTTTATTCTAATTGGAATGATTCTAGGGCTAGTAGTAATGGCTATTCTTTCTAGAAGGGGTTATAAAATACCAAGATTTATAGAAGCTATGATAGTGAAGTGAAAATGATAAAGAAAATACTAGTTGGAGTTAAAGGAGATAAAGAATCTAATAATGTGTTACGTTATGCTGTAAACCTTGCTAGAATAACAAAATCTAAACTGACTGCGTTACATGTAATAGAAACCCTCGACGAGTATAACTTCTATGAAGATATTAAACTCAATTATAAAATAGAAGCAGAGAGAGATAGAGATAGATGTATACAACAAATAAAAGATATATCTGAGGAATATCATTTAGAAAATCTTGATATTGAAATAATATATGGAAAACCAACTAAGAGTATTTTGAATGAAGCTAAGCGTGGTGAATTTGATTTAATTATTGTTGGTTCTCACAGTAGGTCAAATTTTATAGAATTTCTACTGGGTGGAGTTGCATTCCAGATAACTCATTATGCGAAGAGACCGGTAATTATTGTTAAGAATCTTAAAGAAATAGATACTATTCTTGTTTGCACAGATGGATCTGATTACGCTAGGGATGCAATAGCTTTCATGCCACAGATAGTTAGTCATTCAAAGTCAAGAGTAACTGTGCTTCATGTAGCCAAAAAAGGACAATTAAAATCAGCTGATTCAGAAAAAATCGTTAATGAGGGAAGCGAGATTTTAAAAAAAATGGGAATTGACACAAAAATTATAATTAGGGAAGGATATCCGTCTAAGGAAATTCTAAGAGAAGCCAGAAAAAGAAATTATGACTTAATAGTAATGGGTCATAAAGGGAAATCCTCTATTAGGGAATTTTTTTTAGGAGATGTAGTATCAAAAGTAACTCATTTATCTTCACGTCCGATACTTGTATATAGAGCAAAAAAAGGGAAGTTTTAAGTACTAGTTGAATACCCAAATATTTATTGGGAAGGAGATTAAAAAATGGCAAGAATATTTGGAAAACAACTAGTAGGGAGGAAGGTTGTTAGTGATAGAGGAACTATAATAGGACGATTAAGTGATCTATCAATAGAGACCCTTGCCGGAAAGGTTATAATGCTAATAATTAGTCCAGATAGCGATATAGACGCACAGAATTTTACCCTCAATGATAATGGGGAGATATTAATACCTTTTAATGCTGTTAAAGCTGTTAAAGACGTATTAATAATAAGTGAAAGTGGAATCCCTCGAAGGTAATAAAGTAAAGTTTTTTGTATTCTTATAATTTTAATTGTAAATTTTAGAATTTAATATTTATTCTTAATTTTTATATTCATCTTGAATTTCACCTACTAATTCTTCTAATACGTCCTCCATTGTTACTAACCCTGTAGTGTAGCCTTTATCATCTACTATAATTGCCATTTGAATTTTATGCGCTTGCATTTCCCTTAAAAGATCATAAATATTTTTATTCTCAGTAATAAAGTAGGGAGGAATTAAAAATCTTTTAACGGACTTCTTTTGATCCTTATTTCCTGAAAGTCCAAAGATGTTCTTAGAATAAAGAATGCCAATAATATTATCGATACTTTGATCATAGATAGGAATTCTAGAAAAGCCAGTTTTTTTGATAAATTTAGTAGCATCATAAATATTTTTATTCCTATCTAAACATTTAATTTCATTTTTTGGCACCATTATCTCGCCCACTTTTGTATCACTTGAATTAAAAACACCATGGATAAGCTCTTTCTCGTCCTTCTCAATTACACCTTCCTTCTCACCAACATCAACAAGCATCTTAATGTCGTCCTCAGTTATATAATGACTAAAACGAAAATTTCCACCTAATTTTTTAATAAGAGGCTTAGTTAAAACTGTTAGGATTATAACTAATGGATATAGAATCTTTACAAGATACCTCATAGGATTCGCGATTGAAAGAGAAATTTTTTCAGCGTTCGCTAAAGCATATCCTTTAGGGGTAATCTCTCCAAAGAGAAGGATTAAAAAAGTCATTATTCCGGTAGCTATACCCACTCCCTTACTCCCAAATAGATCGATTGCAATTGATGTTGCTATAGCCGCTGCACTGATATTTACAAGATTATTTCCGACAAGGATAGTTGCTAATAATTTGTTGGGATGCTTCAACAATCTAACAATGATGTTAGCTCTTTTATCGCCATCCACAGCTAACTTCTTTATTTTAATATGATTTAATGAAACTAATGCAGTCTCAGAACCGGAAAAAAAGCCTGATAATAAAATCAATATAATTAGTCCAAATGATTGATATAAAATTAAAATATCTAACAATGATGGTTTTCCTCCAAATCCTCTGAGCGTTTTATTTCTTTAGTAAAACTGCATTAACAATACCATCTTGTCCAGTTCTTGAAGTAACTTTAACCTTTCCTAATTCTGTTTCTAGGATAGCACCCTTCGTGATGATATTCCTTCTAACAAAGTGGGGATTTGCATTATTTTCAACAACGCCTAATATTTTTAACTTGGCGGCCTTTTTCTTACTTGGGTCTGTTACATTAGCGTGTTCTGCAACAAGTAACCGCCTCTTTCGATTCCCTCCACGCACGTCAATATTTCTAGCCCTTTCTTCACCTAACCCTGTTTCAGTTTTATCTCTCCCCATCTCAAACTTTCTCTTCCTTGTTCGAACTTTAGGAATTTTACCTGCTCTTCTACCATGCTTTCCTTGCCAAAGGGACAATTTAGTTACCTCTTATTTTACTAGGTGAATTGGTTACCTATAAAAACTTTACTAGGATATCATTTCCACCTTTATCTATGAGAGACTCAGCACATTTAATTCCAATTCTATTATAATCCTTTGGTTTGCCACTGACATCTGTTTCAATCTTTTGTTTACCATTTGAGCTAAAAACTGCGGCCTTCATATAAAGTTCTTGATCTATGTAGGTGCATGCTCCTATAGGTACCTGACATCCACCGCCCAAATGTTTCAGTAAAGCCCTCTCTGCAAAGATTCTCTGCATGCTTCTTTCATCATTTATTGTCTGAAAAAGTTCAAGATGCTCAGAGTTACTTTGTGCTACTATTCCAATAGCACCTTGACCAACAGCAGGAAGAAAATTCTCTTTTGACAATTTTTGAGATATAATATCTTCAAATCCCAGGCGTTTTAAACCCGCATGAGCCATAACTAGAGCATCAAAACCACCTTCGTTGAGTTTTCTCAACCTAGTTTCGATATTACCCCTGATATTCTTTATACAAAGGTCTTTCCGATTAAAAAGAATCTCAGCCTGTCTTCTAATACTACTAGTACCTACTATCGATTTCTTTGGGAGATAATCAAAATTAATATTATTATTAGAAATGAGTACATCGCATGAGTCCTCTCTAGTAGGAACAGATACTATTTCTAAATTTTTTATTATGTCTGTAGGAATATCCTTCATACTGTGGACTGCTAGATCAATTTTACCATTAAGAAGAGCTTCATCAATCTCTTTGACAAAAATCCCTTTTCCACCAATCTTTCCTAACGGCACATCTAGAATCTTATCCCCTGTTGTCTTTATAATATCAATATTAAACTCCACATTAGGATTTTTCTCAACTATCAGATTCATAATGTAATTTGTTTGCGCAATAGCTAAATTACTTCCACGAGTTCCTATATTCAATTTCATTTTAATACGCTCATAACTTCATCAAAAACTTCAATAGTAGTGTCAACTTCAGATTTGCTGTGTGCATTTGATAAAAAATTACATTCAAATTGAGATGGAGGGAAAAAAACTCCCTTATTTAACAAACCCCTCTGAAATTTTAAGAATTTTTCTTTGTTTGATTTTAACGCTGAAGAATAATTGTTTACATTAATACCTGTAAAATATATTTGAAACATAGACCCAATACCATTTATCTTCACATCTAAATCATAACACTGAGAAATATCCTCCAAGCCTTGTGTTATTTTAACTCGTAATGAATTAAGTTTATTATAGATTCTATCTTTTATCAATATCTGAATTGTAGTGTAACCTGCATTGAGTGACAAGGGATTTCCGTTAAATGTTCCAGCTTGATAGACTCCACCTAAAGGTGAAAAATGTCTCATAATTTCCTTACTTGAAGCTATAGCTCCTATGGATAACCCACCTCCCATGATTTTTCCTAGAGTTGTGATGTCTGGAGTAACATTAAATAACTTTTGTGCTCCACCTAAAGAAAGACGAAAGCCAGTGATAATCTCGTCAAAGATTAAGAGAACATCATTATCTTCAGTTATCTCTCTTAATGACTGTAAAAATCCATCATCGGGAAGGATACATCCTACATTACCCATAACTGGTTCTAGAATAACAGCTGCAAGTTTATCTCGCTTAATAATGCGTTCAACAGAATCTAGATCATTAAATGGAGCGATGATAGTGTTCTTAGTTGATTCAGATGGAACCCCTTTTGAAGTTGGAACTCCATGGGTTGTTGCCCCGCTCCCTGCTTTAACCAAAACACTGTCATGAGCACCGTGAAAAGCACCCTCAAACTTCAATATTTTTTTCCTTCCTGTATAACCTCTAGCCAGTCTTATAGCTGCCATTGTTGCCTCTGTACCAGTATTAACAAATCTGACCATACTAGCACTAGGAACATGATTAATAATCTTTTTAGCAAATTTAATCTCAAGTTCAATTGGAGTACCATATAAAGTTCCTCTATCTAGTTGTTTCTTTAAATTTGTTAAAACTAATGGATGCGCATGACCAAGGATAAGTGGCCCATACGCTAGACAATAATCTAAATATTCTTTTCCATCAATATCATAAATCTTACTTCCCGCCCCATATTCTGTGAAAAAAGGGTGCGGATTCATCGCTCTAACAGGTGAGTTCACCCCACCAACAAGTACCTTTTTAGCTTCTTTAAAAAAATTTTTTGAATTCATTTGCCTACTTTCCGTTAAGCCATTTAGCAACATCTTTAGCATGATAAGTGATGATGATATCAGCTCCAGCTCGTTTAATAGAGGTAAGTAGTTCTAGAACTACAGCAACCTCATCAATATAGCCTTTTTCAGCTGCTGCCTTAACTAGACTATACTCCCCACTTACATTAAATGCTGCAGTGGGTAACCTAAACTCGTCTTTAACTCTCTGGATGACATCAAGATAAGATAAAGCAGGTTTAACCATCAGAATATCTGCCCCTTCTTCAATGTCTAAAGAGGCTTCTTTGATAGCCTCATTAATGTTGCTAGAATCCATTTGATACGTATTTCGATTACCAAATGTGGGAAATGATCCAGCCGCATCTCTGAATGGCCCATAAAAGCTAGAAGCGAATTTGGCAGCATATGACAATATAATTGTATTTTCAAAACCTGCAGCGTCCAAAGACTTTCGGATTGCTTTTATTCGGCCATCCATCATATCGCTGGGTGCTACAATATCTGCCCCAGATTCAACGTGGCTAAGAGCAACCTTCTGCAATATCTTTATTGTATCATCGTTTATTATTTCTTTATTCTTAACCACCCCACAGTGTCCATGATTCATATATTCACACAAACATACGTCGGTAATAACAATAAGATCGTCTCCAACTTCATCTTTAATTTCCTTAATAGCTTTTTGGATTATGCCGGTAGGAGAATACGCCTGAGAAGCAATTTTATCTTTAACCAACGGAATTCCAAAGAGGATAACACCCGGAATTCCAAGTTGAACTAACTCTGAAACTTCATCTCTAAGATTCTTCAGAGGAATGCAATATTGTCCAGGCATAGATTTGATTTCTTCAGCATTTTGATTTCCTTCTTTAATAAAAAGAGGCATTATTAAATCATTTTTCAACAAAACTGTTTCCCTAACTAATTGACGTATTTTAGAATTCTTTCGAAGTCGTCTCATTCTCCTAATTGGAAACAATATTAGGTCTCCTTTTTATGTTCTAAAAACCATTTTTCAGCTGCGCGTATAGAATCTTTATCTCCAGTTTCAGCGGCTTCCCGTATTTTATCAACAAAAGGTGACATGGTTCTGCTGATAATAACTTTAGTTAAGTCATCTAAGATACGTAATTCTCGTTTTTTTACGCTATTTCCTAACATCCGTGAGGCTCTAGCAACCTCTTTTTTTCTTATTTCTTCAGATTTTCCAAAAATAGACTTTACAATACTTTCAACGTCGATATGATAAATTTGTTTTTCAAGTCTTGAAAGTTCCTCTTCGATTATTGCTTCAACCTTTATAGCTTCCATTGCCCTAAAGTGTTGGTTTTTATCTGCAATATTCTTTAAGCTATCAATATTAAAAAGACGAACACCTTCAATATTTTCTACATCATCTTCAACATTCCTTGGTATCGATACATCAATTATTATAAGCTCCTTCTTAGAACCGTCCATCCCTTTATTTACATCCGCTTTTTTTATTATATTTTGTGGAGCTGATGTTGCAGTTATAACGATATCTGCTTTCTTCAATCCATCCACAATATTATTAAATCCAATAACTTCACCATCTATTTCTCGAGCGAGATCTTCACTTTTTTTCAATGTTCTATTACAAACTAATTTCTTAACTTTAAGATTCTCTAAAGATTTTACAATCTGTGTTCCCATATCTCCAGAACCTACAATTAATATTGTTTTTCCCTCTATCTCGTCAAATAATGATTTTGCTAGCTCAATTGCAGCACTGCCTACTGAAACTGCCCCCCTGCCAATATTTGTTCTTGTCCTGGATACCTTACCTACTTGGATAGCTTTATCAAATACATTTTTGAAAAATGGACCGACGGTATTCGCGCCATATGCTAGATGGTAGGCATCACGTACTTGCCCAAGAATTTGATCTTCTCCCACTATCATTGATTCTAATCCTGAAGTTAACCGAAGAAGATGATGCAAAGCCTTTGAATGAATCTCGACTTCAATGACATCGTGGAATTTTTTTGCATTTTCTATTATTTTCTCTAAAAGATCAGCATTATTTATTTCTCCGTTAGAACGTAACTGCTCTCTGAATCGAGAAATGCTTTCCCCCATAACAAAATCCTGAATGTCATGACATGCAACATCTACATCCTCTGCCGCTGCGAATATTTCAACTCTGTTGCAAGTTTGGACAATTATGCATTCTTTTATAGAGGATATTGAATCCAATTTCTTCAAGGCTAAAGGCAGGTCTACAAAAGAAAGTGCCTCTAAAATTGGTACTTCCGCTTTATTATGGGTAACCCTAATGTTTACCGTATGCATTTACTGCTCTCCGAATAACTTTTTTTGCTTTTTTAAGGTCACCTTTACTTATTAAGTATTTAACTTCAATATCTGTCATAATCTCTTTGATAAACGCCCTTCTCATCTTCTGGTTCTTAACCTTTTCCTTTAATTTATACCTTGTAAATTCCTGGAGTTCGATAGATAGTAAATCTTCCTCAGTTAACAATTTTTTTAGCCTTTTCTTTATCTCCTTAGCCATTGCAGGGCTTTTCCCAGTTGTTGATATAGATATCTTAATGTTATCCATTTCAATAGTTGCGGGGACCATGAAATCTACAATCTTATCCGCCCTGTTTACCAACTTACACTCTTTTTTTGACTCACTTTCTAATTTATTGTTTAGAGTTCTGTCGTCAGTTGCAATAAAAATAATATCAAACTTCTTGTAATCGATTACAGTTTTATTTAAATCGATAGTTACAAGCTTTAGATTAGAATTACTAACTTTAGTTAAACCTGCGGAAAACCTTTTACTAAAAACTTCAATATTCATGCCTGCATCTAGAAGTTTCATTACACGTCTCTCAGCGACTTTACCTCCACCAAAAACCGCTGCGTTCCAACTGTTGTTACTTAATACTACTGGGAACATGTTATCAAATAATAATTGTATAAAAATGAAGATAAAAAGGTTACTAATTAAATCTGCTATTAAATAATGTTTCACCTAGCTGAGATATTAAAATCCTAACACCTTATATTTTTGAGCTAAATGATAAGCGATATATACCATAACCCATCCTATGAGAGAGAAAAAGATCCAAAATTCGATATATCGTTTTTTACAAAAATCGCACTTCCAGTAAATAATTGCAAAGCTCATATGTTTGGTACATTCTGGGCATCGCATCTCTTTAAATACCCGATCAAAAAGTTTCTTGCCTTTTCCCATTTTAAAATCACATCTAATAAATTTATATAATTCGTTAATTTCTTGCTTTTCTGATTGCTTGGACTATGAAAGTCCCAACGTAAAATCCAGCATATAGCGTAATAACCTTAAAACCAATATTAACAAATTGTGCTGGAAACCAAATAAAAGGGAATACAATAAGACCTGACAATAAAACCATTTCATAAAATTTTAAAGGTCTAGGTGCTATATGGCTTATTATTCTAAAAAGCACAACTGCTGTAGCAAACACTATTAATAGAGCTACAATTGGATGTATTATACCTGGAATATTTGATGCGTCTACCATTGAAAATCTTTCCTTTTTTTATTTATTCATATTGAATCAACTTAAATATGTTACGTTTGAATTTGACATAGGTATTATTAATATGTTTAATCCTATGATTTCACATAAATGTTTTAGAACTCACCTGTTAAAATTTAACCTTCTCATTTATAACTTTTTCATTAGAAAAGTATTTATAATAGTTTTTACTATAAAAACTGTAATAAAAGGAAAAATAGTTGGAGGTTATAACATGTCGGAAAAGATAATTAGTGTTTGTGCAAAAGATTTGGTAGATATGTTAATTTTGAAAAAGAACCGTTCCTTTATGACAAAATATGGTCTGAGTAGAGATGAATTAGTTAAAATCCGATCAGGTCTAAAAAGGGGAAATTGGGATATTGGAGGCTTTAATAAGGTAATTAAACATGAAGCAGTCGTAGAAACTCCTCAAATAGGGGAAAGTATATAGTCCTGATAGTAGTAGAGCCCACCCTATTACGAGGATTCTATTTTTTTTTGGAATTAGATTATTTAATTAGATTGCTAGTTTAGTTTATTCACAGGGAAATTGATAGAATATTTTTCCATACTATCTTTCCACATTGTAAAATAGTTTTTAGCAGTATCATGGATGTATCTATCTACATTTCCAAGTTCGTTAACTTGATTGTTCATAAGAAAGATATTCTCATTTAAAATCCTTACTGTCTGATCATAGTAATTGCCCCATAAAACGGATAAAGTTTCATAGTCTTTAAACTTAGTTATAATCTGAAATTCATTCTCAAAGAATGTAAAACACTCTGATTCTAATTTTTTCCAAGGAGCTATACATCCTAATTCCGGCCCATCATCCCAACAAACAGAATCTTCTAATTCTTCCATTTCATCAATAACGTTATTATGATCGGCAATGACTTTTTCAAAGCTTGCGCATAAATCTGTAAATTCTACAGGAGCTCCAGTATTTTCTTTGTTTAGAAGATTTAATCTAGCTAGGGCAAAACTCAACTTTTCTAGATTACCTCTAATTCTTTGTACCGTGAATTTATTACCATATTGGTTCATTAAGAAAGTACTGCGAGCTAATTGAGTTATAATATTCTCTTTGACAAGTTTTTCATCAGTAATTAATGTCCCTTTCCCGTCTGAAATCAGAATTCCTAAAACTTCTTCAGTTTTCTTCTTGAATTTTTTATTATTTCGTATTGTGAGAAAATAATATTTTTCCTCTTCGGAGTAAGAAGCAGGTGTACTAAGCTCTATGACAACATGATGTCCTTCTTTTGTACATTGATTTTTTAAATTTTTCAAATTAGCAATCATAGTTTCATCTTTAGGTCCTTTATCAATTCTTGCCTTCTTTCGCATAAAATATTGCCACAACTCATATTGACCAAAAGTGACAAAATTATAAAGGAGCCGTCTGATACCTGTGACTTTTTTTTCTGCCATCCATCTACCTCTTTTAATATTTTGTTAAAGTCATCATTCCCGCTAGAAACTTATAAATTTTTCGATGTTGAACATTATGTCTATCAGCTGAATTAAACTCGTCCATTCACTATTTAGATTAAAATCCTTATTT
>CAYZUE010000006.1:0-37400 GCA_964481825.1 Candidatus Hydrothermarchaeota archaeon
GTGGATGTTGGCGATCACACATATTGGTTTTACAAAAAATACATGTGTGATAATGAAGAAACGCTTCTTTCTTCTAACATGGCTAGCATGGGATTTGCCTTACCAGCTGCAATGGCATCCCAATACATCTATCCTAAGAGACAGATAATTTGTGTAACTGGAGATGGTGGATTTGCGATGGTTATGGCTGACTTCACAACGGCTGTTTACAATAAACTCCCAATTAAGGTTATTGTTTTCAACGATGGAAAATTGAAGAATATAACTAAAGAACAAGCAACACATAATTATCCTGAATACGGTGTTAAATTTATAAACCCAGACTTTGCAGCCTTTGCTGAGTCATGTGGAGGAATAGGAATAAAGGTAGATAATCCTAAATACCTAGACAAATCATTAAAAGATGCATTTTCATCAAGTAAACCAGCAATAGTTGATATCCACATTGACCCTGAAAAAATTGCACCTGCTACCGTAATTGTGCCTAACCGGTAAAACATAAAATAATTGTACTTCTATTATTTAGATTTATCGAGAACTTTTTTCCTTTTCTTTTTTTCATTTATAAATGATATAAGCTCGTTTATAGAATTGCATCTGTAAATCCCTTCATATTGAGTTAAAATAATCTTTGCACCCTTATGTGGATTAAAACTAATTTCTTCTTTTATGTTTTTAACTGCTCTCTCCGCGGAACTGACTAGTTCAGTTAATATAAATAAAGTATGATTACCAAATTTTTTGTGATTTGATAAAATCGCAAACAAGCTGGCTCCATAAATATTTGAAAATTTGTTTGTTATCTCCATAATATGGGGGGGTCGCCCGGCATTATTAAAAGATTCTTTGATTATTTTATTGTTTTCATCTTCAAGCGCTTTAACTAGAAATGCAGCTTTCATAAAATTTAAATCCGTTAGCTTATAATAAAATACATTTCTAGAAGGGGATAAAATTCTTGAAACCTCTTTTTTTTTCTTTAGACTAAATAAGCATTTAGAAAGAGTAGGTGAAGTTACACCTGTTATCTTCTTTAGATCCTTAAATCTTAGTTGTTGATTTTCAAAAAGGGATTTTTTTATTAAATTTATTGTCTGTTCTCCTTTAGTATAACTTGGATTGAACAATCTAATTCACCATGAGGCATTTTAATTTTTTTTATATTAAGTATTTAGTTTCATTATTTAGATAAATGAATCTATTAAAATATTTGGAATATTTTGAATCATCTAGGAGAGTATGATCATAAATTAATAATGTAAAGAATATTATTTTAATGTTTATAAATTAATTGAAAAAAATGTTTGATAAAAATGAAGAAAATAAAGTTAATTAATTTAATTTCTGTAATAGTAAAGAATTTAAACTTGTTTGGGTATCTCATTTTCAATGAAAAGCGACGTAGTTAAGGCCTTGCTAAAACCTGGATCTTATGACGAAGAAATCACAGCTATAAAAATGATTCAGACACACATCTCGTGGGTTTTCTTAACAGGGAAATACGCTTACAAGGTAAAGAAACCTGTTGACTTTAAGTTTCTAGATTTTACCACTCTAAATAAGCGTGAACATTATTGTAAAGAGGAAATAAGAGTTAATAAGCCATTATGTGGTGATATGTACGTGGGAGTTGTACCCATAACTAAAGGTAGAGAAATAAAGGTATGTGGAAACGGAGAAGTAATTGAATATGCTGTAAAAATGCGAGAGCTACCCCAAAAATTCATAATGGAAAAATACCTAAAAAAAGGGGAAGTTAATGAAATAGAAATAGAGAAAATTGCAGATAAGTTAGCAGATTTCCACTTAAATGCAAATACAGGGAAGGGTGTTAATAAATATGGATCTATTTCCCAAATTACAAGAAATTGGGACCAGAACTTTGAACAAACTAAAGAAATGAGAGGGGATATTGTAGCATCATACAAATACGACTTTATTGAGAAAAATGTTATGAGCTTCATCCTAAGAAACAATGACCTCTTCGAAGAAAGAGTTAAAAAAGACTGTATACGAGAATGTCATGGAGACGTACACTCAAAGAATATTTTTTTATTGAAAGAATCTGATGAGATCTACATCTTTGATGCTATAGAATTTAATCAAGAATTTAGTTGTTCAGATGTTATTGCAGAAATTGCTTTTCTAGCTATGGATTTAGATTTTCATAAAAAACCTAATTTAGCAAACCATCTGATAAAATGCTATATTGCACATACAAAAGATCTAGAATTGTATAAACTCCTTTCATTTTACAAGTGCTACAGGGCCTTTGTTAGAGCCAAAGTACATGGATTTAAACTTAGCGATGCTACGTTAAGCAAAAAAGAAAAGAATCTAGAAACAAAAAAAATAAAAGAATACTATAATCTCGCTTTTCAGTATTCAAAGGACCTATTTCAACAGCAGTTTAATCCATATCTTTTCTGAGTTTATAAATTACTTCAGTTATGCTACTTCTTAAAAAATTACTTGTATCGACTATAATGTGTTCTCTACGGATTGCATCAAATTGTGCAGATATTTTTTTATATGTTTCATAATCAGCTTGAGATAACGGATATTTATTTCTTTTTCGGCGATTCATTCTCCGTTTAATAACTTCAACAGGACAACAACATTCTACAATCCTCAAATTAATTTGATTTTCATTGGCCATTCTGTAAACCTTTTCCCGTGTTGACCTTTTATAAAATGTTCCATCTAGAATCACAGTTTCTCCTAGGCTTGTCAAGTAATTTGTAACACTGAGCATTACCCCATATATTAAGTCCTTTTCTTTTTTTGAATATCTTGGTTTTTTAAGTAACTGTTTTCGAATTAAATCTGTTCGAAGAAGAGTTCCCTTCAATTCAGAAGTTATATTTTTTGCTATGGTACTCTTTCCCGTAGCCGGTAGCCCTATTATCATAATGATTAATCCCCTAATAGTTTCACCTTCTAATATGTTCCAGATCATTAAAGAATCCGGGGTAAGAAATGCCCACACATTCTGCACCTTTTATTACAGTTTTACCTTTGGAAGCCATACCTAAAATGCTTAATGCCATACCTAATCTATGGTCTCCATGCGTGTCTACGAGAGCTCCTTTAAGATTCGGTGATCCTTTGATAATTAGACCATCAGACAGTTCTTTAATATCAACACCAAATTTCCTGAATTCTTGTGCACATGTTGTTATTCTATCACTTTCTTTATATCGAGCATGCTCTATATTCTTAATTAAAGTAGTTCCATGTGATTTACATGCAATTGCAACCACCGTTGGAACCAGGTCTGGAGAATTACTCAAATCTACTTCAATTCCCTTAAGTTCTTTACGCCTAACTTGAACCCAATTTTTAGAAATCTTAACTTCAGCTCCCATCTCTTCTAATAATTGCAGTATTAAAATATCCCCCTGCTTAGAATTTTTCTTGAGACCTAAAATATTTATATTCGCATCTGTGAGAGCAGAAAGGGCAAAAAAATATGACGCATTGGTATAATCACCTTCAATGTCATATCTGCATCCCTTATATCTCCCTCCAGATTTAATCATAAAATTATTATAATCAGTATGGTTAACTTGCACTCCAAATTTTTTCATTACATCTAAAGTTATATCAATGTAAGGTCTAGATTTTGGAGGTGTAGTTAGAACTATTTCTACATCCTCTTCAGCATATGGCGAAACAATTAGTAAAGAAGAAATAAATTGAGAACTAAAGTGTCCAGGTATCTTAACTCGTCCTCCTGTAAAATTACCCCCAGTTACAACAAGTGGTAAGGTAATATCATCTTTCAAGGAATACGCAGTTACACCTAATTGGTTTAATCCACTGAGTAAAGGACCCATAGGCCTCTTTTCGAGGGAAGAATCTCCCAGGAGGGTTACCTTCTTATCTAAAGATGCCATACTTGAAATAAGTCTTAATGTTGTACCTGAATTTTGACAATCAATAGGATTTTTTGGAGTTTTTAAAATACCATGTGATCCTTTGACGGTTGCAAATTTCCCTAGTTCTATTTCAACACCAAAAGCCCTGCAAGCGTTTATAGTAGATAATGTATCACCTGAATTTAGATAATTATTAATCTCTGATTCACCATCAGCAAGAGAAGCTATAACAAAGGCTCGATGTGTATAACTCTTTGAAGGAGGTGCGATTATATCACCATATAATCTATGAGAACATTTTACTTGATAATCCATTTTAATACCACCCAATACTATTAAATATTGTGACATGCTAGTTATTAGCATTGTGGTAAGATAAATGTTTAAAGTGTGATAGATTAAAATGGTGTTATCGAATTTAAGGAGGGAAATTGAAATCGTTGAGAGACACTCTATCGTGCTTGATTTAGTTTCAAAAAATGGACCAGTAGGCATTATAAAACTCTCAACAATGAGTGATCTGCCACAACATAAAATAAGGTACTCTCTTCGTGTATTAGAACAAAAGGGGCTAATTGTGCCATCACAAAAAGGAGCTCTATCCACAAAGAAAGCAAAACAATATAGAAAAAAAATGTATAAAGAAAGTACTTTAATTATGCAAAATTTTCAAAAACTAATTAATAACATGGAAAAATAAGCACTAGAACACTAGACTGATACGAAAATTATTTTAAAATCTCATCAAGAAACCACTCAGAATCAAATTGGATAATGTCATCATATTCTTGCCCAGTACCAAGGTAAAGAATAGGTTTATTAATAGAGCTTCCAATAGAAATTGCACTTCCACCTTTAGCATCTGCATCAGATTTAGTTAGGATCACACCATCTATGGGCACTGCTCTATTAAAAAGCTTAGCCTGTTCGATTGCAGCGTTTCCAGTCAACGCATCCCCCACAAAGATGTTTAAATCTGGCATTACTACTCTCGAAATTTTTGTCATCTCGTCCATCAGATTTGTATTTGTCTCAATCCGACCTGCTGTATCAATTAAAACAACGTCTTTATTATGTGCTCTAGAATGTTCTATTGCATCATATGCAACTGCTGCAGGATCTGCTCCTCTAGTGTGTTTAATCAATTTTACACCAAGATTAAACGCATGCTTTTCTAGTTGCTCAATTGCACCTGCCCGAAAAGTATCACTAGCTGCTAGGACACAACTTAAACCTTGATTCTGAAGGAGACGTGCAATTTTAGCAATTGTTGTAGTTTTACCTGTACCATTAACCCCTACAAAAATGATTACAAAAGGTTTTTTTTTGTTGATTTTTACAAGCTCAATAATATCAAATCCAGCGGGCAACGATTGTTTAAGAGTTGTTCGAAGAGAATTAATTATTATAGATTCAACTTCATTCCTTTTTAATCTTCTATTATATAACGCTGTCTTAATATTGGATATAATATCTTCTACAGAGTCAAAAGCTATATCATTCTCAAGGAGGGATAGCTCAAAGGATGAAAAAATATCATCTAACTTAGATTTATCAAGAATCACTTCCCCTTTAAGTAATGCACCAGCCTTATCCCCTATGGTTATTTCATTGCCCTCGTTGAGGGAATCCTTAATTTCATGTAATCTTTTTTTTAGACCCTTAAACAAAGTTATCTTACTCCCTTTTCCCCCTCTACTATACTACGAACCTGTGGACTAAGTTGCTCGATTCTATCCAATAATGAGCCAAGTTTTTCTATAATATCTTTTCTGACCACTTCAAGTTCTTTAAGTCTAGCTTTTAAATCAGTTTTGGCGTCAGGAATAGGTTTTTTTACAGAAACATCAGAACCCAAACCAATCAATACCTTCTTCGCATCAATAATTTTTGCGGATACAAAAGAATCTCCACCAATGGGAACAAGAATCTCTTTCTTATTATTTTTTATCTCATCTAATGTGTTTAACACTATATCTAGTTCAGCCATGCTCGCATTTATCATATCCCGATTTTTCTGTAGAGCATCTGCTTGATTTCTTAAATACTCGTATTCAGCTAAGATTTTTTGATTATCCCCGTTCAAGAATCTACCTCCTCAATATTGTCGATTTGTATTTTATTCCTAGGAGTCTTATGTTTACTCCCCAAATCAGAATACACAAATTCTTTAGCGTGTTCCTCATTATCACTCATGATAAATTTTTCAAAAGGTTGCATTGATTCACCCATCCTAAACTTTCCTTTAATCATAAACTTTTTTTTATCCATATCCTAACCTCCTACAAGTATCCCAAGGAATCCTCAATCCGAACAATTTCAGGGCCAGTGGTTACATCGCCTATAAGTGCACCGTTTTTATTTACTATAAGCCCTGTCTTAATAAATCCTACCCCTCTATTAATGGTTCCAATTTCAACCTCAACATGTAAAATATCGGCTATCCATTCTAAATCATCTTCTTTAACAAGTGGATGAATTAAGGCACCTTGATTTGTAGCTACCCCAACGCTTCCAACAGTTTTAAATCCGCCAATATTACGAGACACTACTTCACAATCTAAAAAATCTTCGATTGATCTAGCAGTTCTTTTACTTAATAATTCACTAATAATCGCTGCCCGATCGTTTGAAAGAATAAGATTGCCAAGAGCTGTATGTTTATCATTAATAATGTATACAGATAAACCAGCGGACTTTAAAGCTTGAATCTCTGTTTCAGATGCGTACTTAGAAATTAAAATTCCTTTATTATTTAAAACAGACATAACACCGATTAAACGTGTACCTAGAATATTGATTTTAACTACTTCCACATCTAAAGATGCCTTTAATATAGAAAAAAAATTGTTAGAACAATTTACAGGAAGAACCGCAAGATTGTCATTGGAAACAGCAAAAACGCCTATATTTGGATTCCTATTATAGGCGATTAATTTAAGCACGTATATCACTCAGCTAAAGTAATCAGCACGCTCCCATCATCCCTACTTGATGCCTTTACTTTTATTTTAGTAGGGATATTACGAATCCCCCGTTCCCAAATTTTCTCGTTTAATACCCCATCAAACTTTACAATTTCACATTTCATATGCTTCTTGATAAAGGTCTTAATATGCTTTACAGCCTTAGATGCTCGCTTATTTTTTGGACACTTTCTTACATCTATCAATCGAATTGTATATACTCTATCCATAACAGCAAACCTATACCTTTAATTTACTTCTCCTCCAATGATGGCGCTTAGGATGATTTCTCTTTTTACCCAATGTTTTACCAACCACCCAAACTGGAACAGGACGATTCTGTTTCATAACTTTTCCAAGTCTTATTTTCCTAGGTAACTCAACTTTTCCCATTATTCTGCCCTCAGACCCACAACTCTTGATTGTATATGAAAAGGGAAGATATTTTCAGGATTATGACCTTCCTTCCTTAAAAATAACCTGATTTCAGACTCATAATCTCCTTTATCAAAATCTTCAGACGACCCTTCATCGTACATAATAATCTCCTTTGCTATTTTATTTATTCTCCTATATCCGATTCCCTGTAATGGAGCAATATATTCGATTTGATTTGAATCTTCAAGACTTCTTATATCACTTTTACTTAATTTTGGTGCTCTATCATCCCGCCTAGTACCGTCAGCAACTATGCTATTTTTTTTTGCAACAAATTTAAGTGCTTGTAAATGTATGTTATTAATTCCGTTGTTTGGATACCCATCCTTTAATATTCTTTCGCATGCATTTTGAAGAATATTTATATTCATTTTAATCAATTTATGAGGAAATCCAATGTGTTTAGCCGCATCACGGGCATGTACCCAATTATTCTGAAGCCCAAATGTGATGGTACAAAGTTTTACACGAAAACCAAGCTTCTTTAGGATATACGCTGCCAGTGAACTATCTTTCCCTCCACTATAAAGGAGTGTCACTTCCTCCATGAATCCGTCCTTATTTTGATATCTCTCTTTTTCTGTTGAACTTTGCCTAGAATTTGTTTCAGTTGAACATCAGTTACTTTTTGCTTAACTTGGCCTGATTGTGCTAATTGTATAAGAAAACTTTCAACCTGCATGCCGAACTCGGGTCTAGCCAATTTCACATTTGCCAGTCTACTTCTAGCCTCAGAAGTTAAAACTTCCATTAAAATTGACCTTCTCTGGTGTTCAACCTGTTGTATTTGATCCTGTCTATAGTTATCTTCTTGAAGCTTCGCTTGGAGTTCTTGAAGTTTCTTCCTCTTTAGTCCTTCTGGATCCTCCATTTAAATTACCTTAATATTTTTTAAGAGCGGGTATATCTCTTCTAATTTTATGTGAAAGTGAATCAAGCAATGACACACCTTCTGGAGTAGTTATCCTGCCCACCTTTGTTTTTTTAATAAGGCCTATTTTCTCAAGTTGTTGGAGAATATCTCTGATTATACTTCCACTAGCCCCACCTACACCTTCGGGCTTATATCCTCTATTTTTTTTACCACCATAAATCCTTCGCAACCGGGGGATACCTATTGGACCGATGATATGAATTTTTCTAAATATGGATGCGCACTTTAGGAACCACCAGTCAGGATTTTCTGGACTTTTCTCCTTGTTTGCCCCAGTTTTTACATAAGCACTCCATGCTGGAGGACTCATTTTCCCAGAATCTTTAAATTCCTTGGATATTAGATTTATAGCCTTATCTGCGGGAACGTCGTATATAGTAGTCATTTGAATTCTCCTTATTTTTTAACCTCTTAAAGGTTGTAGATGGGAAATCTCACTATATTGCCACAATCAAGACAGGTATTTATAACTCGTCCTTTATGAATCCTTGTCTTACAATTTTCTCCCTGGATCAAGTAAGAATAGCATTTCTTACACACTTTATGTTTCCAAGATGCGGGGAAGGGAATAGTATTCCGCATAGCAATTTTTTTAGCGAGAGTTGTGTATCTATTAGCTTTGTCCTTATTCCTAGAAGATATCTCTTCTGCTTTTTTCATCAGAATATCAATGCGTTCTAAAGCAATTGATTTATTTCTTTTTCGACGAGTCATGGTTATGAGTACCAATTAAATCAGAGTGAAATGTTTTATGTTTTTTACAACAAATGCGACCTGCGGGATTCGAACCCGCGTTACAAGCTTTTTCCGTGGGAAATAGATAGACTAATTCTCGCTTGGCAAGCTTGAGTCCTACCACTAGACTAAGGTCGCTAATTTTCACCTAGTTTTCTGGTTATTAGCCTTAATTTATTTAATACTTTTTAAATATAAGATGATTTATTTGGATATATTCTTATCTAAAGACCAATCTGAAAACTTGGCCTGAGTGGATGGCTATTAAATCTCCGTTTTTGTTTTCATTTATTCCGAAATTGTCCACGCCACCGTTGTTCGTTGCGAAGGTTGATTTCACTGGATTATTGAGGGGCCATAGCTCGTAATTTTCTATTGTAGAAACGAGTAACGCATCTTCCTTGGAAAGGTACTCCATTCTAGGAACAGTGATGGCATCATTATCCAAAACATTGGATGCAAAGATGGTTGCTGTGCTCGCATCGTTTTGGATTTTAAAAATTACGTTGGCTTTCCGCTCAAGCACATAGATATTTCCTGAGTTGTCCACTGCTCCTGTCGGTAAGCTCCCTTTAATCAATGTATTGGACAGTTCCATTACTTTTGTCGCCTTCTTCGGGGAATCTAAATATATCCTCCATATTGTTGTCCTCGATGTTTCAGGATTGGCAGTGAAGGAGATCATGGCGTTGTTTTTGGAATCGTAATGCAAACTTACAATCGGTAAATTTGAATAGCCAGATGCCCAAGATGTTGCAGAACCGTCTTTAGTAATCTTCAAGATACTGCCATCAGTCATGCCAGCGTAAATATTTCCATCAAAGTCGCGTTCTAAGTGGCGGCAATATTCTTCTCCCAGATCTTCGGTAAAAGGAGTAAACCCTGAACTACTGACACTCAATATAGACCCTCCTAAATGATCTCCATCGCAGACCAATACCGTCCCATCGTCCGTTTCAACAATGCCAAGGGCATTAACGTACTGAGTGAGATATTCTGCTCTTGCAGTAGACGGGTTGTAGCTGACTATATTTGCTCCAACTCCATTACCCACTAAAAACGCAGAGTGCGCCGATGACCATATCATAGGCCCAGCCCCTGAAATGGAATCCATTACTTTTGTAAAGGATCCCCCATCATATTTGTTTAAGCTACTAGACCATTGCTCCAAAGCAGCAAAAGAATAAAGGGTGTTTTCTCCATTAAGGGCAATGGCAATAGGCTCAAAAGTCCCGGGAATCCCCACTCCAGTGGCAATGACTTTTCTAGATTTATCCGAAAGGTCTAATTCTGTAATCCGTCCGGCAAAAGTTTCTGAATAATAAAGTATGTTATTGGTTTCATCTAGGGCTAATTGAAAGCATCCATCCACACCGGTAACTAGGGTGGATATGCGCTTACCATTAACACCGTAGTGAATGATCTTACTATTTCGTCCTTGGGAGCAAGTGTAGAAAGTATCGTCTAAAGTATTAACCGCAATTGAGCTGGCGTATATCCCTGAATTTTTCAAGGTGGTCATTTCTCCATTGGAGAACCCGTATAACGCAGTTTGGGAAGTGCCAATTAGTAAACGTCCCAGCCCGGGTTGATATCCTATGGAAAACACCCTAGACAACGAGCTTATATCGGCATAAGTTGAAAACTTACCTGTTGTGAGAAGCTTAATAATCTTATTATTACCCCTTGAGGCGATAAAGATGTTGCCCTCGCCATCCAGGGTTAAATAACTAGGATAAACAAGGGGGTGTTGGTATACCATCTCCTCCTCCCAATTTGTTTTAAGATCTTTAACAGCACCAGGAATAGATGTTGTCAGCTGGGATGTAGTTGATTTCATCTCAGTGTCAGATGTAATTGATTTCACCTCGGTATCTTGTCCCCCACCAATACACCCAAAACTCAACAGCAATAAAACAAGACCAATAAGTATTAAGTAATTTCTCATCAACCATCCCCCAATATCTCTTGAAACTTATTGAGGATAATAGTACTTAAATATAACCAATTCAACAGAACTGAAAAATCAAAAAATGGCAGAATTGTGCTTAATAACAGAAGAATAAAACAACTCTTCTTTTAGGAAAATTCCTCCTTATCGATGAGATAAACCAGATACTAGAAGGGAAATCAAAAATAAAACTAAAACTATAAAATGGGTCCGGCTGGGATTTGAACCCGCGTTACAAGCTTTTTCCGTGGGAAATAGATAGACTAATTCTCGCTTGGCAAGCTTGAGTCCTACCACTAGACTAAGGTCGCTAATTTTCACCTAGTTTTCTGGTTATTAGCCTTAATTTATTTAATACTTTTTAAATATAAGATGATTATATTAGTATTGGATACCCTATATATTGGACATACAATAAAATAGTGTGATTATGAAGATGGACAAAAAAATCGTGCGCAAAGCCTATGGTAAGATCGTCGAAGCCTCGGAAAGTTGTGATTGCACCACCCGCAGAACAGATGCAAGGGCCTTCGTCAAGGGAATTGGTTACTCCGAAGAGGAGCTCAAAGATATTCCAGAGGCAGCTAACCTCGCCCTCAGCTGTGGGAATCCCATCGCATTAGCGGGCCTTAACAAGGGTGATGCCATCCTTGACCTCGGATCTGGTGCTGGATTTGATTGTTTTCTAGCCGCGTCAAAGGTCGGTCCTAAAGGGCGCGTTATCGGCGTTGATATGACCCCTAAGATGATTGAAAAGGCAAGGGAGAATGCAACTGCGGATAACGCCGAATTCAGGCTTGGCGAGATTGAAAACCTACCTGTTGCTGACAGCTTTGTTGACGTGGTCATAAGTAACTGCGTGATCAACTTATCTCCTGATAAGCCGAAGGTCTTCCAGGAGGTCTACAGGGTCTTAAAGCCTGGCGGTAGAATAGCTATCTCTGATATCGCCCTGCTGAAGGAACTTCCAAGGAAAATTAGGGAAAGCGTCGAGGCCTATGTGGGCTGCGTCGGGGGAGCAGAACTCATTGAGAAGTATAAAAAAATCGTGGAAGCGGCGGGTTTTAAAGATGTTAAAATCACGGTTAAAGGCTCCTCAGCTTGTATTGACCCGGGCATAAAAGATTCTATAGACAGGGCTATTTTGGACTGTTTAGGGGAAGGTGAATCTCTCTCAGACTTTGCAGTTAGCGTTTATGTGGAAGGGCGAAAATAAAAAAAATCGGGTTTGTGGTTAATAACAGAAGGATAAAACAACTCTCCTTTTTAGGAAAATTCCTCCTTATCGATGAGATAAAATGGGCCCGCTGGGATTTGAACCCAGGACCTCCTCCGTGTCAGGGAGACGTCATAGCCAACTAGACCACGGGCCCACATAGACCAAGTAATAAATTAAGATTGATATAAGTATAAATATATAGTTAATGGAAAATTCAATACTTCGATTAATGATATTTGAAATTACGGAATTAATAAGTAAAATCAAATACTAATAATCTGGTAGTGTATTAAAAGGATATACAATGCATGAACACTACTATACAAATAAACCAAAGTCAATTGCAAAAGTTGGAATGTTAGAGGTAACTCTACGGGGAGAGACACTACTATTCTTAACTGCAAGTGGTATTTTCTCTTACAAAAAAATAGACAACGGTACAGCTTTATTGGTTGAAAAGATGATAATAAATGATAATGATCGAATCCTAGACCTTGGATGTGGATACGGTATCATAGGAATAGCTGCAGCAAGATTGGGTAAGGATATTAAACTTGTTTTAACAGATATCAATTCCAGAGCAACTAATCTCACCAAGAAAAACTTAGTCTTAAATAATATTGAACAAGGATTAGTAAAAAATGGGCATCTTTATGAGCCTGTATCAAATGAAAAATTTGACACTATCTTATGTAATCTACCAATGAGTGCTGGACTTGATTTAGTTTATAAGATAATTGAAGATGGATACAGATATCTAAATACGGGGGGTAGTTTTCAGTCCGTTGCAAGAAAAGGGTCGAAAAGAGTGGAAAAAAAGATGTTTGATATTTACGGTAATATTAAAATTATGGCTAAAAAAGGAGGATATAGAGTATTTATCTCTAATAAGATTAATAATCGACAATCGAGGGAAAAATAGGTTCATCAATCAAATAAAATAAATAAAAAAAGTGAAATGAACTTCCACTTCCCCTTATTGCCTAAAACAATTTTAAATCACAGGTGATGCCAATCACTTACCTCATCAGCAGACAACTTAGTATCCTTAACAGACCAGGTAGGAGCAATAGGATTATGTATTTTCTCCAAATCTTCTAACTTTTTCATTACACTAGCACAATTTTCTTCCATTTCCTCTAATCTTTTTTCTAATTTACTAACTCTGGTAATTTGATTCTCCAAATCTTCCATTAAATATCTACCTCCTAGGAAATAGATGGTTTTACTCTTTAATAAAATGAATTAAAGAAGAGAGTCACTAAAAAGAGATATGCATATATAAATGACTATTAAATTTACAAAAGAGATATAGGGTAAAATAATAATACACTTTAATAATTGACTAATTTATCTCTAATAAAAAATAATAAATAATAAACTAGATGTTCCCCAGAGGGAATTATTTAAAATTCTAAAATAACACCTAATAAATATTGCCGGGGTAGCCAAGCGGACTACGGCGCCAGACTTGAGATCTGGTTCTCCCTCGGAGAACATGGGTTCGAATCCCATCCCCGGCGCTTTGCATTAATACTACTTAAAATTACACGTCAAAGGTTCAATTGCTAAAGTTAGACTGATTTATTCTTATTTTTTTCTCAAAATAAATATCCTGTTAATTCCTGACACCATTGCTTCAACACTGGCCATTACTATATCTTCCCTTGCAGCTCTAGCAATAACATGATTGCCTACGCTATCTTCAAGCTTAATTATTACTTCTGCCAAAGCATCGCTTCCACCTGTTATAGCTTCAAGACGATATTCAGTTAGTTTGATATCTTCAAAATCTCGGAGAACGTTTCGAACAGCATTTAATGCAGCGTCAACAGGACCTACACCTATGTCAGCACCAGTGATTTCTTTATCTCTGAGTTTTAATTTTACCGATGCTGTAGCAGTTATCTTATTTCCAGTCATTACAGAAAGCTCTTTTAAAGAAATTAATTTTTTATCCTTTGTAACTTCACCTAAAACTACCTCTGCAATGGCTTGCAAGTCAGCATCTGTTACCTGTTTGCCTTTATCGCCTAAATCCTTAACTCGGGAGGTTATATCTAAAAGTTGATCATTATTAACAATAAGCCCCATATCTTCAAGCATAGCTTTAATTCCGTGAGTTCCAGCATGCTTACCTGAAACTAATCTTCGCTTGTGTCCCACCATTTCAGGAGTCATGACACCTGGCTCAAAAGTGTCGCTTTTTGTGAGAACACCATGTGTATGAATACCCGACTCATGTGAAAATGCGTTCTCACCACTAATTGGATGATTAGGCGGCATTTTTATGCCTGTGAGTCTCTCAACTAATTTTGAAGTTTCATACAAATATTCTGTATTGATATTAGTTTTTACATTGTATATTGAAAATAGACTCATAACAATTTCTTGGAGATTCGCATTTCCGGCACGTTCCCCTAAACCATTAATTGTACACTGCACTTCTCTAGCTCCTGATTCCACAGCTGCAAGACTATTTGCTACTCCAAGTCCGAAGTCATTATGACAATGAACGGCAATAGGAATATCTACAACATTATAAATTTCACTAGTAAGTGTACGCATAGCAGGCGGTATCATTATACCAACAGTATCGGGAATATTTATTATATCGGCCCCAGCATCTTCCACCGCCTTGTATATCTTGACAAGATAATCCAGGTCACTCCTCGTTGCGTCCATTGATGAGAAGAGACATTGCATTCCATGATCTTTAATGTAGGAAACTGCATCCACGGCCATATCCAATATTTCCTCCTTTGATTTATTAATGGTGTATTTAATTTGAATATCGCTTGTAGATACAAAAGTATGAACTAAATCTACATTGGATTCAAGACTAGCATCTATATCTGATTTAAGTACCCTTGAGAGGCCACAAATACTCGCATTTAATTCTTGATTTACTATCTTCTTAATTCCCTCCTTTTCCCCATCTGAAGACATAGGAAATCCTGCCTCAATTACATCAACCCCTAGCTTATCAAGTTGTATTGCTAAAATAAGTTTTTCTTCACTTGTGAGAGATATCCCTGGAGTCTGTTCTCCATCTCGAAGGGTAGTATCGAAAATTGCTACTTTTTTAGGAAGATTCATTCCTTTTTTCGATTGTTTTATGATATTAACCATATGCTAGCCTTTAAAATTTAACCACGTTTAGATTACTCGAAATATAACCTTAACTCTCCTCGTCATCCTTTAAACCTTTAAGTTCATTGTAAAATTTCCCAAATTCTTTTTCAACATCGGTTAATGTATCTTTTAAGTAGTCGAGACGATTAAAGGTATTAGCAATCCTTTCTGAAAATTCATCAGATACTAATTGTGTTTTACCAATCTGATATAACTGTTTTATCCTATTTGATTTATTAATCCCTGAGATTAGTACCATTACTCCTAGTCCATGATGGCGGTGCAGTAAGAGATCTCCCCCCCTCACCTCTATACCCTCTATATTCTTCTCTACCCATAGTCTTGCTGGAATGCTACCAATAAAATCTAAATATTTCTTGGGACCTATAACAACAACTAAGGCCTTTTGAGACTTGTCAACTCCTTCAGGTAACAATAATTTTTTCACTGCCTCCTTAGTTAATGAAACAATCAAATCAGCTCTATCAATATTTGTTTTTTCATCCTCTAAAATAGCTGAAACCTTGAAATCTGAGTTTGCAAGCCCAATTGAAGTTAGACCGGATAAAGTGTTTATAACATCACTAGTGCTTAATATACTCCCCTTATTCCTATTTCGATAATTATATTCTCCAATCTCAAAGAGTGCAGATAAGTATGCATAGATACTTTCATTGATAATTTTATAAGCACCTCTTAATTGGAGGTCAGATTTCAGAGAGTCATTATCAATAGGGAAAAAAGCATCACAATTATTCCAGGCATTCTTAAAGCTTTTAGTGAAGTTACTCATTACTATAGGATGATCATCCTTTGAAGGTAAAACTCCAACAAAGTAAACTGGTTCTGTATACTCCTTATTCAACTCTTTAAGTAAATCTCCAACGGCACCACCAGTTCCACCCCCAAGGCCAGCGATTACTAAATAGCAATCAACTTCCTCCTTAATCGAATCGAGTCTACCCATTATATTACGAATTTCTCTAGCCATCAAATTCGTACCTATCTCGAAATTTTTACCTGTGCCATTTCCATCCAATACATCTTCTCCTAAAAGGATGCGATACTTGTTTTTATGGTGATTTAATTCGCTTTGATCTGTATCAAAGATAATGCCCGGGAAATTTCCTTTATTAAGAAATAGACTGGCTATTCTACATCCCGCTCTACCTAGACCGATAATTAGAGGTTTCAATTAAATCATCCAAGTTCTTCACGTTTTTTCATTAGAAGAAATAAAACACTAGCGAAAAATATTAGTCCAAAACCAATTAAACCATACTTAAACAGATTATTCTTGGTATTAAGAGTGCTTTTTAGAGCCGTTGAATCAGACATTATTTCATCCATTATTTTTATAGCGCTATCCGCAGTATTTTTAGATAATTCTATATCATCTTTTTCATAAAGAGTTTCTGCGTTTTTAACAAGGTCCTTAGCAGTATTTAATTTGTAATCTAGAGGTGCTGTATCAATACCGATAGAATTTAGATCTTCCAATGCTTTTTCTACATTAGAAAGTTCATAATTAGCGTTATCTATGGCATTTAAAGCTTCACTAATAATGATATTAGAAACAGTTAGTGAAAGTTGGCCATCATTCTGATAAACTCCCTCTTCTCCCTTGAATTTAACGAAGGTTTTGACGTCCAATAGGTTAATTATAGTTTGTTTGGTAACTTTAGGCGCTAAACCGAAAGAAATGATAATCTCTATATTTTCTACTCCATTAGAAGGAAGAAGGACCTCAAACTCTGAGTCCCCATAAAGTTTAAGGTCACCATCAATATTTACCTCAATCCTTGGTCTTTCAATATCCGTTGATATATTAAGTCTTGCTTCGTCTGGTATGGGTGTACTACCTTTCAATTCGATCCGAGCATTAACTAATTGACCAATTTCTGCAACACCCTCCGGATTTACTTCTGTGTAATGGACAGTGAGATAATCAGGAACCATTGCATATACTGGATTAAAGCTAATAATAGCCAGCAACAGAGTTATATAAACTACAGCTTTCATATCGTATCACCATCATATAGAGTTTATATCATTTAGAAGGCTTTGAAATTCTGATGTGGTCTCTTTCCCTTTTATTTCTGTAGTAAGTCTCTTTTCAATTCCCTTTATCCCACTTAAAATTCCATAGCAATTAATAAATTTTGAGTTAAATTGAGGTTTATAATCGCAAATGAGAATTGCACCAAATTTTTCCCTTATCCAACTTTCAGCTGAACTTTGACCATGAATTTTACTTTTATTTCCATATATAACCAGGTATAAAGATTCAAAATTTTCTTGCAATTGTACAAATAAATAGTTCTTAATCAAATTTTTTACCAAATCTATTAGCACCACTGATTCGGCATTAATTTTCATCGACGCAAAAGATGAATTTCTTCCCTTAATAAATTTAAACGGAACATCCCACTGGATTGAACTAAGAAACCTAATTATCGCCTCATTACTACCTTGAAATTTATTACTGTTTTTTCCACCAAGTCTATACAATGTGTCATTATCAATTATTATTAAACCATCTGCCTCCTTTTTGATTTCATGAAATCCGATTTCAGCATTTTTTGAATATATATTACCATCTCTAATTGATGGTAGGAGTAGTACGCCTATAACTGGAATATCATAAATGGACTTTATTTTATTTGCTAAAACTGAAAATCCTCCTGTACCTGTTCCCCCACCTAATCCTGCAATGAGGAAAATTATTTCAGCACTCCCCAGATCAGTATTTGAAAGTATGCCCAGTACTAAATCCAATTCATTAGTCACTAACTGTTTACCAAAGTCTATATCACTTCCCGCACCATGACCTTTTGCTAAACTTTTACCTATTAGAATTCGATTGTTAAGGGGTATAGAAGTAAGTTTATTAATAGCTTCGGAAGTATCAACAGCAACACCACTAATCTGGATTTCTTTGGGAGATGACATTCTACTTTTTAGGCTATCTATCAAACTTTTTTTATATACAAGTTCAATTACTTTACAGCCTGCACCTCCAAGGCCAACTAAAAATAGCATCCAATTCACCTATTTTTTCAGATTTTCAATCTCCCCTAGGAAATAATCTAAATCTTTCTCTTTACTTGGTTCCTCAGCCTTTCGTTCTTGAACATATTTTGCCCGTTGAAGCATACTGACCACCCTTGGAGAACTTGATATACCTGAAAGTAGGACAACACAGCCTACAAAGTTACTATTTGGCAATGGATAATCCCCACCTCTAACTTCTGTTCCTGCTATTGTTTTCTCTAGCCATTGCCTACTTTTTTCAATTCCTTTCCTATCAAGTTGATCGGGAGGTCCCGCTATAATTATTAAAGCCTTACTTGTAGATTTTGAATCACAAGGGAGTAGAAGTCGTCCTTTTACAGCACGTTTTACAACAGAAAAAATTCTTGCAGCCTTACCTGTTTCATACTGGTCCTTCCCTAAAAACTTAGAAAAAATCCTTTTCTTAGGTACTGCCTCCGATGCATAGCCTATACTGCAAATACCCCCTACTTTCAATGTATTAATTATTTCAGATGCATCAACAACCATTTCGGCGACTTGAGATTTAGAACTAATTTCTCCTGACCTAAAAAGGATTCCTAGTCTTTTTGCTATATCAGAATTTATTCTATCATACGCTTGTCGTACACTTTCTCCTGAATGAAGAAAAGCTCCATTATCAACAAGGATTGCAGCATCACATGTAGGCAAAAGTGATTTTAGACTTCTAGCTGCATTTAAGGTATATATATCCCCTTCATTTTCTGCTGGAAGAATTCCTACACTATATACTGGTTCATCATAAATTTGCTTTAGACTATTGCACACAACACTTATAGCACCACTACCCGTTCCTCCGCCTAACCCAGCAATGACAAAAAAAGCATCTCTATTACTAACATCTAAATGTGAGACATGATTAAGGATAACATCAATCTCATCCTCCATGATTTTAGCCCCTTTTTTATTATCCGCCCCTACCCCATGTCCCTTAACAACTGTTTCGCCAATTAAAAGTCGATCTTCCATTGATATATAACGAAGTCCCATTAAATCACTTTTGGCTGTATTTACTGTGATACACTTTATGGTACCTGAAAATTCGCTCTTTTTATCATCTAAGGTGAATTCATCAGCGATTTTACCCCCCGCTTGTCCAAGACCGATTATTAAAACCTTCATTAAAAAATCCTCTAGATAACCTCTTTTCTTTATATTAAGGTATCTTACTCTTATATATCTACCCTATTTAGGCTTCTTTTTGTATACCCAACTAATCCATCAGATTTTAAAAGTTCCAATAGAAAATTTGGAAGAGGCTTAAAATTAAACATGTTATTATCATTTAAATTAGTGATTGTACCTTTAACAAGGTCTATATTTATCTTATCAGTTTCATTTACTCTTAGATTACATTCCACAATAGGGAGGCCGATATTTATAGCATTTCTAAAAAAAATACGTGCAAACGATTTAGCTACAACACATGATATCCCGATGCCTAAAAGTGCTCTAGGTGCATGCTCCCTAGATGATCCACACCCAAAATTATCATCAGCTACGAGTATATCTCCAACTTTGACATCTTTTACAAATCCCGGTCGTGACTTTTCAAAGGCGTGTCTGCCGAGTTCAATATGATTTCCAGTGGTTAGATACTCAGCAGGGATTATCTGATCAGTGTCAATATTAGAACCAAATTTCCAAACTGTACCAACTATGTTTTCTATTTTAGCAGTTGTTTTCATTATTTCAATACCTGAGATGCCTCATAATATTTCGTTTGGATCTGTTATTCTTCCCTTTACCGCGCTTGCAGCAACTACCGCCGGATTTGCTAAATATACTTCACTTTCTTGATGCCCCATCCTACCAACAAAATTTCGATTGGTTGAAGATATACATCGTTCTCCTTTAGCCAACACCCCCATATATCCTCCCAAGCAAGCCCCACAAGTTGGACCACTAACAAACGCATTACTGTCTAAGAAAGTTTTTACTAAACCCTCTTTTATAGCTTGATTAAATACTTCCTTACTAGCTGGTACAACTATCATTCTTACATTATTATGAATCTTACGGCCGGATAATATTCCTGCTGCTAACCTTAGGTCTTCAATTCTCCCATTAGTGCACGACCCAAGATACGCTTGATCTATGGTTAGATTGGCAAGCTCTGATGCAGGGGATATGTTTTCTGGGAGAGATGGTTTAGCAACAGTAGGGATTAAATCCTCTGCCTGATACTCAAAAGTATCAATATATTCCGCATTCTTATCTGGATAAATTGGATTGTAATCACCCTTCACTCTTCCATCTAAATAATTAAACACTGTATCATCAGGTGAAAAAACACCCGCTTTTCCTCCAGCCTCAATTGCCATATTAGCAATTGTTATTCTGTCTGAAAGAGGCATCGATTTAAGTGTGGTTCCATGAAACTCCATGGATTTGTATAAAGCACCATCGACCCCAATGTCTCCAATGATATTTAAAATAACATCTTTACCCATAACATAACTAGGTAAATTTCCATTAACAATAAACTTCTGAGTTTCAGGAACTCGAAACCAGAGTTTACCGAGAGCCATAGCTGATGCTGCTTCTGTTGATCCAACACCTGTAGAAAAAGATCCTAACGCACCATAACTACATGTATGAGAATCTGCACCAATAATGAGCCTACCAGGTGCTGCAAATCCATTTTCTATCATTAGTTGGTGACAAATACCTGAATTTCCGACTTCAAAATAATTTTTTATACTATACTTTTTGGCAAATTCTCGCATTGCTTTAGCCTGTTCCGCACTTGCCACATCTTTAGCAGGAACGTAGTGATCAGGTATTAAAACAACTTTTTCTTGAATAGGTTGAACCCCAAATGTATCGAATACTTCAAAAGCTGGTAAACCTGTGACATCGTTTAACATCACATAATCAATCTCAGCTTCTACTATTTCTCCTGGTTCTACTTTCACCTTTTTAGATGATTTTGCTAAAATCTTTTCAGAAATATTCATTTTATAATAATCCCTAATTTTAACTTAATAATATATTTATGGGAGAAAATAATTTATGATATGACAATAGAAATTTCATTAATGAAAATAAGTGGAGAATACCAACAAGTAACAATAAGTGGTATTTTTATGGCTAAAAATCAGGAGGGAATAGCCCCCATTATTTTTCTAGAAAATAATAAAAAAAAAATTCTGCCCATATATATTGGAGCTGCAGAGGCTTTTTCAATCCAAACAGCTTTGGAGAAAATACCATATCCCCGCCCACTAACACATGATCTTTTGTTAAGTATAATGAAAGAGCTCCAATCAAGTGTAGAAAAAGTACTAATTGATGATTTAGACGATGGAGTATATTTTGCCAGAGTCGTAGTGAAAAAAAATGGTGATAAATTTGAATTTGACGCACGACCAAGCGATAGTCTGGCACTTGCAATTCGTACAAAAGCCCCAGTTTATGTTTCTGAAAAGGTGATGGAAAGTGCATCCGTTGAAAAGGACGCATATAAATTAAAATAAGTTATATTTCAGATTGATAAACTTTTAAGTACAAATGGTAGGATATTAGTTAGATACCTATGAGCTTAATCTTTACAGTACTCTAAGTTCTTAGTTTTATTAATTCAATTAAGTTACAATATACTTTTAAATGTAGGAATAAAATAAAAATCATGGTTCTTGAAAAGCTTAGTGAATCTTTAACCAGTGTTGTAAAGAAGATAACCCTTGCTGGAATAGTGGATGAACGACTTATTAAAGTGGTTGTCAATTACTTTCAGCGTGCACTTATTATTACAGATGTTAATGTGAAACTTGTTATGGATATTTCAAAAAAAATCGAAACACGCGCTATAAAAGAAAAATCCACTCCTGGTTTAGGAAAAAAAGAACACGTTGTGAAGATAGTTTATGAAGAATTAGTAGATATATTGGGAAATAAACAAAGTCACCAATCTTTTGCTAAGGGCCGACTTATGCTTGTTGGATTACAAGGATCTGGCAAAACAACAACAGGTGTTAAACTAGCACGATATTATCAGAAACGAGGAGCTAAACCGTGTATAATAGTAACCGATACGTATAGGCCTGCAGCTTTTGATCAGGCATCACAACTTGCCGAACCGTACGATATTAAGGTTTTTGGAGATCCTAAAAATAATGATCCAATAGATATAATGATTAAATCGCTAGAACAAACAAAAAAATTTAATATGGTTATTCTAGACTCGGCTGGGCGACATAAGAACGAAGAAAAGTTATTCAAAGAGTTAAAGAATCTAGAAAGTGGATTTAAACCTGATGAACAGTTTCTAGTAATTGATGGATCAATCGGCCAACAGGCAGGAGTTCAAGCAAAAGCCTTCCATGAAGCAATTGGAATTACAGGCGTGATTTTAACTAAAATTGAGGGTTCCGGAAAAGGTGGAGGTGCTCTTTCAGCAGTAGCTGAAACAGATGCCCCTATAAACTTCATTGGGGTCGGAGAGAATGTGGATGACCTGGAAGTTTTTAATCCTGATCGTTTTATATCAAGGCTTATGGGGATGGGTGACCTCCAAACACTTTTAGAAAAAGCTAAGGAAAGCATAGAAGAAGATAAAGTTAAGGGTATATTAAAGGGAGAATTTACTCTTTTAGATCTTCGCGATCAGCTTGATTCAATAAGCAAAATGGGACCGCTTAAAAACGTCCTTAAAATGATACCCGGAATGAGTATGAATGTACCTAAAGAAACATCCCAGATTACAGAAATAAAAATGAAACGATTTACATATATAATGGATTCAATGACTTTAGATGAACAAACTAAGCCAAAATTGATTAACTCACAAAGGATAGCTCGAATATCCAAAGGTTCTGGTACAACAAAAGAAGACGTTAAAGAATTAATTAAATACTATAACCTTATGAAAAAAGCCATTAAGGGATTCAAGTCACGAGGTATGGCTAAAGGACCATTGGCAAAGATGTTAAGGGAATTTAGGTAAAATAATAAGAATGATTAACATAGGTTTATATTAGAATAGAAATTATTTCTTAAAAATCGGGATAACTTATTAATATGATTCCATCTAATTTACCTGAATATAGAAAAACGTAAAAGTATAAAATATGCCGAATTATTGTTTAAACACACCGAGGTAGATCCTATGAGGAGATCAAAAGGTTCAAGAAGTAAAAGTAGATATAAGATGAAGAAGCCTATCCGGAAAAGGGGTAAATTACCTGTTTCTAAATTAATTCAAGAATTTAAAGTGAATGATACCGTTTCTATAGTGAATGAACCAAGCATTCAAAAAGGGCAACCACACCCTAGATTCCATGGTAAAACAGGTATTGTTGTTGAAAAAAGAGGGAGATCTTATCTAGTTCAAATATCAGATGGAAAAACTAATAAAAAGATTATATCTAGACCTGTACATTTAGTTTTACAGAGGTAATAAAGATGATAGGAAAGAACGTCATTAAAGAGAAGGTTATTACAGTAGCTGAAGCAAAAAAGTTTCTGAAAGGCTCTATGAAAGAGGAAGAGGAGCCTATTTACGAGAAAAAAATTGCCCTGGACCACTTCAATAAGGTCTCAAAGTTGAACGCAGAAAAATCAAGGAAATTAGTTGACGAATTAATAAAAAGTGATGATAAAATACGGGAAATTACTGCTGTTAAAATAGTGGATTTAATGCCTAAAGACGAAGAAGATGTACGTGCTATATTTGCAAAGGAAAGATATGTCCTAGAAAAAGAAAATATTGAGAATATATTAGATATAATAAAAGGGAAATAAAAATGGGAATGGAGGACCATGCCGTTGTCCTCGACTTTTTACCTCATGGTCGCACTGAGGATACACGGCCTATTTATAAAAAAGATCCAATAGCATTTGCTCTAGGAGAAGAATTCCTTACTTTGATTGAAGTTATTCCAAAGGTAGGTGTAGAATTCAAATCGCATGAACGAATTCTTTTAGGCAAGACTGATAGGGAAAAGATCCAGTATATTAAAAGAAGAGTTAGTTATCGTGATCTTAGCTCTGCAGCAAAGTCTGAATTACCATACGCAGTAGAAGAATTAGTAGATAGACAAAAATCACGATTTGTAAATTTCTTTAATGAGGCAGGCGCAATAAGTACACGGCTTCATGTTTTAGAGCTTTTACCAGGTATTGGTAAAAAATTAATGTGGGAGATTTTAGAAGAAAGGAAAAAAAAACCGTTTTCATCGTTTGAAGATATAACTAAGAGGATAAAAGCCATATCCGATCCAAAGAAACTAATTATAAAGAGAATTATCTTAGAACTTGAAGAAGAAGATGTTAAATTTGGAAAGGGCAAATATAAATTCTTCGTATCTCCTATGCCCCAGAGGAGGGGTAGGTGAACTCATTAAAACAACGATATACTGAAAATCGTAATAGTCTATTAGTAAAAACAAAACTAATTTTGAGTGAAAACAATATAATTCCAAAAAAATATGCTAGTCAAAACTTTGTAATCGATTCTGATGTACTCAGGAGACAGATAGATTATGCAAATATAGAAGAAGATGAAATAATTTTAGAAATTGGAACTGGAATTGGTAATTTAACGAAGATGCTTCTGGAAGTACCAAATCAAATAAGAGCTATTGAAAAAGATCCTGAAATGGTTAAAATTATAAAAAAAAGATTTCCAAATAAAAATAATCTCAGATTAACTCAGGGTGATGTTTTAAAGATAAAACTTCCAGAATTTGACAAGGTAATTTCGAATATCCCGTACTCAATATCATCACCACTAACTTTTATGCTATTACAAAGGTCTTTTAAGAAAGCTGTAATAATGTACCAAAAAGAATTTGCTAATAGATTGGTTGCATTACCGGGAACTAGCGAATATTCAAGGCTTTCAGTTTCAATTGATTATTATGCATCTGTTAAACTATTGGAGATTTTACCTTCAACATCATTCTATCCCCAGCCAAAAGTGAATTCTGCCTTGGTGGAAATTTCACCAAAGCAACCGGCGTTTAAAGTTAATGAAATTATGTTTTTTAATGTACTTAGAGCTTTATTTAGTCATCGTGGAAAAACATTAAAAAATGCAATAGTGGACTCTAGATTAATCAGAAGTAAAAAGAAAGAGGGCAGAAAAATCTTGGGAGATTATTTAGATGATACAACTCTTAAAAGAAGGGTGTTCCAACTAAAACCAAAGGAAATAGCAGAGATAACAAATACCCTTGAAGGAGAAATTACTTGATATATCGTGGATATTTAATAAAAGTTTTTGAGGGAGTTTACAAACCTTGTGATGACTCATACCTTTTAGCTGAGAACTTAGAAGTTAAAGAGGATGATCATGTATTAGATATTGGTACTGGATGTGGAATTCAAGGATTAATCGCTTCATCAAAAGCTAGAAAAGTTGTATCCTCTGACATTTCGAAGAAAGCATTAGCATGTTCATCTCATAACGCCTGGTGTAACAGGGCTGTTAATATCCAATTTATAGAAAGTAATCTATTTAGTAACATAGAGGGAATATTTGATTTAATATCGTTTAATCCACCCTATCTTCCTACGAGTAAAAAGGATAAAGATTTTGAAGACAGACAGGTATGGGACGGAGGTAAAGATGGATTACAAGTAATTTCTGAATTTATTAAAAACGTAAAAAAATATCTTAACCCCAAAGGAAGAATAAAGATAGTGACTTCATCAATTGGGGGCATAGAAGAGACAATTCAAATGTTTAATAAGGCAGGCCTCAAATCCAAAGTAGCAAAAAGCCAACGTTTTTTTTATGAAGAACTAGCAATTATTGATGCTTATTTGTAAAAATTTATATAGTCAACAAAATATCTTTTCTGAATATGATTCTTTCTGATAGAGATATAAAAAAATATTTAGATAGTGGTAAAATCACTGTTGAACCTCTTAACGATCGAAACCTTCAGATACAACCATCTTCAATAGACTTACGACTTGGAAAGTATTTCAAAATATTTCACCATATGAAGAAGGCTTACATAGACCCGTTGAAGGATAATGCAGACGAATATACTGAACTATTTGAGATAAAAGGACATGATCCTTTTATACTACATCCTAAAGAGTTTGTTTTAGGATGTACTAAAGAGCGAATCTCTATTAGTGACGATCTTGTTGCAAGAGTGGAGGGAAGAAGTAGTCTTGGTAGACTAGCCTTGTTAGTTCATGCTACCGCAGGCTATGTGGACCCAGGATTTTGCGGCAATCTGACACTTGAACTCTCAAATGTAGGTAAGATGCCTATTGCATTATACCCTGGCATGCGCATTTGTCAATTAAGTTTTAGTAAAATTTCAACAAAAGCAGATATGCCTTATGGGCATCCTAAAAGAGATAGTAAATATCAAAATCAAAAAGGACCTACAAACAGCAGAATACACCTAGATAAAGATTTTAAAAAGGGATAGCTTTATATATCCTAGTATATATGGGAAAAAGGGACTGTTAGGAGAGAAAATGGGAATTAAACCTGCAAGAATCTATAGGAATCCAAAAGCTAGACTTTACACTAGGAAGGAATACATGAAAGGTACACCTATGTCGAAAATTACAATATTCGACATGGGAGAACTAGATGCGACTAATACTTTTGAACTTGTATTTTCTTTAGTAGCTAAAGATGGGGGCCAGATTACACATAATGCCCTTGAAGCTGCGAGAATTGCTTCTAACAGGCACATGATTAAGAATATTGGTAGAAAAGGTTATTATTTAAAAATTCGGGTATTTCCTCATGTAGTTTTAAGAGAAAATAAACAAGCAACTGGCGCTGGTGCAGATAGGGTATCTGATGGAATGCGTAGAGCATTTGGAAAGTCTGTGAGTCTAGGTGCAAATGTTAAAAAGGGACAACGCATTATAACCATTGGAACAAATATTCAAAATATTGGATACGTAAAGGATTCTTTAAAACGCGCATCTTCAAAAATGCCAATACCCTGCAAGCTGTCAATAGATAAAGGGGAAGAATTAATTAAAAGTTAAATGTTACTTCTAATGTAACAAAATCTTTTTATACTCCCTTATCCCACATACATTTTCAAGGAAATAAAAAATGTATGATGTTGAGGAAGAATATTGTAAATACCTGAAACAATTAGGTGGAAGAATAATTTCTTCGGATAAACCCATTGGAGAAATAAGGGAAGCACGGGTTTCAATGGGGATTACTCAAGATGAACTTGGAAGATTAATGGGTGTTAGAAGAGAAACTATATCGCGAATAGAGACCGGTGCGATAAATCCTACCTTCACTTTTATCAACAAATTTTGTAGAACCATTACTGTGGCTAAAATTGTTAGAGATTTTCAAGCTATTCGAGAAGTGTACAAACTTGATGGTAAGGATGTACCCTCAATTTCTAGGGGTATATTAAAACCTTATTTCGATATCCCCGCTGGTGAATTAGATATTATATTTAAGATTGGAGTGAGGGGATACCAAAAATCTAGAAATAAAATAATAAAGAATATGAAATGAGAGGTGTTTTATTTGGCAATAATGTGGTTTAGTGATTTGAACAAAACTGATATTGATGTAGCTGGAGGTAAAGGGGCAAATTTAGGGGAATTAGTAAGAGCGGGACTGCCAGTACCTCCTGGTTTTGTAGTAACAGCTGACTTATATAATGAAATCCTTGTGAAAAATGGGATGGATAATGAAATTAAAGATATACTTGAAAAAGTTAATGTTGATGATTCAAAGGCCTTAAAAAATTCGTCTAAAAAGATACGGAAATTATTAAAAAATATGGAAGTTCCAAAGGAGATACAATCTGAAATATTAAAGAATTATAAAAAACTATGCTCATCTAAAAGTAGTAACTGCTTAGTAGCAGTTAGAAGCTCTGCAACTGCAGAGGATCTTCCGGGGGCAAGTTTTGCTGGCCAACAAGAGACTTTTTTAAATGTGAATGAAGGTGGAATAACTAATAGTATTAAGGAATGTTGGTCTTCACTTTATACTTCCAGAGCGATTTTTTATCGAGAAAAGAAGGGATTCAAACATGAGGATGTTTCAATCGCAGTAGTAATTCAACGAATGATTAATGCAGATAAATCCGGGGTAATGTTCACTGTTCACCCTGCCACAGGGGAAAAAGACAAACTCATCTTAGAATCAAATTGGGGATTGGGTGAATCCGTTGTATCAGGTGTGGTTACACCAGATCATTATGTTATTGATAAAATAGCTGAAAAAATTATTACAAAGGAAATTATGAATAAAGAGAGTATGATTGTAAGGTCATCAGCTGATGGTGGAACAATAAGACAGAAAGTTCCTAAGAATAGGATAAATAAACAAGTACTGAAGGAAGATGAAATAAAAAAACTGGCAGAATTCGGTAAATTAATTGAAAATCACTATGAATTTCCTCAAGACATAGAATGGGCAATTGAAGGGAATGAAACATATATTCTTCAATCCCGGCCTATAACGGTTTTTTATCAAGATGAGAAAAAAGAGAAAAAATCTAATAAAGATGTTTTATTAAAGGGTCTAGCTGTATCTCCAGGGATAGGATCAGGAAAAGTACAAATGATATTTAGTACCGACGAACTTGAAAAAGTAAAGGCAGGAGATATATTAGTAACCACAATGACCAATCCCGATATGGTTCCAGCAATGAGACGATCTAGTGCCATTGTAACAGAAGAGGGTGGTATGACGTGTCATGCAGCGATAGTTTCAAGAGAACTCGGAACCCCTTGTATAGTTGGTACTTCAGATGCAACAAAAGTACTCTCAAACGGAGATGAGATTACAGTTGATGGATCAAGAGGGATAGTATACAAAGGCATTACAAAGATAAAAGATAATAAACTTCAGGACCGAGGATCTATAACAGCTCCCTATATAGTAACTGGTACAGAGATTAAAACAAACATTTCAATACCTGATATTGCCCATAAAATTGCACCTTCAGCTGATGGTGTTGGATTGTTAAGAGTAGAACATATGATTTTAGGGATAGGTAAGCATCCGGTTAAATTCATTCAGGAGAATAATGAAGAAGAACTTATTGAAAAAATTGCAGATGGTGTGAGAACAGTCGCTGAAGCCTTTTATCCCAAACCAGTTTGGTATAGAAGCCTTGATGCTCCCACGGATGAGTTTAGATCTTTGGAGGGAGGACAGGATGAACCTATAGAGCATAACCCCATGTTAGGTTGGAGAGGGATACGGAGGGGATTAGATCAAGAAGAACTATTAATTGCCGAATTTAAGGCTATTAAAAAAGTTATGGATGAAGGATATACTAACATTTGCACGATGATTCCTCTTGTAATCAATCCTGAAGAGCTTAGAAGAGCCAAAGAAATAGCTGTTAAAGTGGGATTACAACCACATAAAGAACTTAAATTCGGTATAATGGTAGAGACTCCTGCTTGTGCTCTGATAATTGAAGACTTTATTAAAGAAGGATTAGATTTTATTAGCTTTGGAACTAATGATCTAACTCAATATACCCTTGCATTAGATCGTAATAATGAACGTGTTGCAAAACTCTTTAGCGAAAAACATAAAGGCGTACTAAAATTGATAGAACGCGTTATAAAAAAATGCAAAGAGGCAGGAGTGGAAACAAGCATATGTGGACAAGCAGGTTCATATCCTGATGTAGTTGAGAAGCTTGTTGGTTTTGGGATTACTAGCGTATCTGCAAATCCAGACGCAGTTCAGATTGTGAGAGAAACTGTTGCTAGGACAGAAAAACGTTTGCTTCTTGATAGTGCCAGAGGATTATAAAATGATATATCCTCAGTCTAAGTGTTCAGAAAATTGCTAATTAAAAAAAAAAACTAGAACGTTAGGGACTTATTATACGCGAATTAATGAGTATAGCCAAAGAAGCTAGGAGTAAGGTATGAGTAGACATATCATATTGATTTCAATTTTATTTTTAGTCGACTTAAGCTGGTACTTGGAAAGGGGAGATTCTATCTGAAAAATTAAAAATGTTTAATTCTAAAATGATTTATGTCGCTACATCCTAGAAATTAAAACGTAAATATAAGAATATTTAATTCATTAGTAGGGAGATTTGTAAACAGATAATTAAGTTACGGTATAAGAGATAAAAACCGGAAGAAAATCTGGATTTGGAGTGGAACTGGAATGGCAAATTGTTTCATTAAGAAATGTGTCACAGATGAGGATATTATTGGTATTGTTGCTAGTATTTTAAACATTAGAAGACATTTATTTTTTGATAATAATCCCTTAATCAAATTGGATTTATTTGAATCTTCTATGGATGAAGGAATTGTTATATTGGAATAAATTTAAAGAAAATAAATAATTTGCAAAATGAAAGAAGAAGGTATATCGGAAAAAGAGATTTTAAAAATCTTAGAAGCTTCAAAAAAGAAAGATCTATCCTACTCTAGGGATAAGATATTAAGTTCAATGTGTACATCACCAAAGGAAATAACAAAAAAGGTTTATAACATTTTCTCTGAGACAAATATTGGAGACCCTGGACTTTTTGAAGGAACTAGAGACTTAGAAAAAAAAGCGATTAAGATTATTGGTACTCTACTTGGAAACAAAAATCCAGATGGATTTATCCTTAGTGGTGGAACTGAAGCTAATATCTCTGCTATGTGGGCAGCTAGAAATAGTATGGATAGGAAAAGCCCTGAGATTGTTATTCCTAAAAGCGCTCATTTCTCTTTTGAAAAAGCCGCTGATTTACTTGGAATAAAATTAATCAAGATACCACTGAAAAATGATCATTCTGTTGATATAGCCCGAATGATTAAGAAAATTAATAGTAATACCGTTGCACTGGTAGGTATTGCTGGGAGTACTGAGTATGGGGCAATTGATAACATAGAACTTTTATCAGATACTGCAGTAAAATATGGATTACCTCTCCATATTGACGCTGCTTTTGGAGGGTTTGTTATACCTTTTCTAAAAAAACTTGGATATGAAACAAGACCTTTTGATTTCTCGTTAGAAGGTGTGACTTCAATAACAGTTGATCCTCACAAAATGGGATTAGCACCAATACCTTGTGGTTGCCTTTTGATTAGGGACAGTGATGTCCTAAAGTCGATTGGAACTTTTGCTCCGTATCTAACTAAAAAGAGGCATTTCACTATTAGTGGTACCAGAAGCGGTGCCTCTGCAGCAATTGTTTATTCTATGTTAAAAAATTTGGGACAATCAGGATACAGGAAAACTGTAAAAAATTGTATGGAGGTTACAATTTATTTATATGACGGGCTATCCCGTTTAGGAATTACAACTTTTAAACCATGGATGAATATCCTTGTCTTTAAAGATAATGGTATAAGAAATTCCCTTAGGAATAAAGGATGGATCCTATCTAGAACTCACCTTGGAGAAACACGACTAGTAGTAATGCCTCACGTTACAATGGATATTGCAAAACAGTTTCTGAAAGATGTCAAGGAATTTCTAGATAAGGAGGTTAAGTAAATTGTTTGAAATCGATGTATCCAAACTAATGAATAAAATTGTAAAAGAAGGATACACACTTATAGGACTAGAAATACCTGAAGGGATATCAGATAAAACGTCTGAAATCGTTGATGAAATAGGGGAAAAGACGGGATGTGAAGTAATTGTATCATCAAATCCTTGTTACGGGGCTTGTGATGTAGATGATGTGGGACTTGCAAATCTTGGTTGTGAATCTGTATTCCACCTGGGACATGAGAGACTCTTAAAAAAAACAAAAATCCCCGTCCATCATATTCGAGTAAAAATGACTGATGATCCCATCCCATTAATACAAAAAAATCTTAATAAACTTAATGGAAAAATTGGTTTGCTTACCACAGCTCAGCATATCCATCAAATTAACTTGGTAAAAGAATATCTTAAAAAAAAAGGGTTTGATGTGATAATTGGCAAACCTCAAGGACGGACGAGATTTTCTGGACATGTACTTGGATGTAGTTTTGCTCCAGCAAGAACTATTTCAGAACAGATTGATATGTTTGCATTCATAGGAAGTGGAATTTTTCATCCTTTAGGGGTAGCACTAGCAACTAAAAAAAAGATAGTCTCTTTTGACATGGAAACAGGGATTATTCATGACATTGATAAATTACGAGATAGGATTTTAAGGCAAAGATTTGCTCAAATAACACGTACTATAGATGCAAAAACTTTTGGAATATTAATTAGTGAGAAACCGGGTCAATGTAGGAGAAAACTTGCTTTAGAAGAAAGGAAAAAAAGCATATCTTATATCTCTACGAGAAATAATTCCTGAAAATTTATACCAATTTCGTAAACTTGATGCCCTAGTGAGCACAGCATGCCCAAGGATTGCTATTGATGATATTGAACGATACTCTCAACCAATCATTACCCCTTTAGAGTTAAAAATATCTCTTGGAGAAGTAAGTTGGGACGATTACGCTTTCGATGAGATTTTATAATTACATTCTTATGTATAATAAAGCTGTAGTTAAAATAAGTAAGCCCCATAATTTTTTATCCCATTCTATTACTTTAGAACCATCCAAAGGAGGGAAGGGCAATAAATTAAATAATGCAATGAACACATTTATCCTGAATCCAATCCAGCCCACTACCTCAATGAGCCCATTGCCAAAAGTTAATAACTGAAAAATAAAGGCTAACACTAAATTTGCTATTGGACCTGCTGCTGAAATAAGACCATTTTGCCTTTTTGTAATCCCCGATACTTGTCCCCATTTGATAGGTGCTCTTATATAAACTGCACCTGGAGCTGCAAATACAAAACCACCAACAATTGCAAGAACAAACGCTATTATTAATCCCATATTCCAAATTTTGTATTCTGCCCAACAACCAAATCTCTGTGCAATTGCTTTATGTGACAATTCATGAAAAATAAACGCAGTACCTACAGCAATGAGCATAATTGTGAATATAAATAAGAAGTTAGTTCTACCAAATATGGATGCATCTCTCATAATCCATGCAAATACAAATCCAATTACTATAGCTGAGATCCCAAGATCCTTAAATTCCTTTAATGTGAATTTCATTTTCATATACTAATTTTTCATCAATAATAAACATTGTTAAGTTGTATTTTTTTAGTACGAAAGAAAATTAGGATAAATTGTATTAAAAAGTTACCCTCATAAATTTTTTTGATAAGAACTTTAAAAAAATAGTAGTTAGAGATTGAGATGTGACATAAGGGTGGAATAAGTGAAAAAAGATGAATTCTATAAACTTTATGAAAATCGTCGTATTACTATACTGAATAAAAATCGTATTAAGATCCCTTGTAATAAATGTGGAGGGAAAGGGAAAATTATAGGGATCCCTTGCGATATTAACCAAGAGGAGGATATGAATAAAAAAAAAGATTGTGACGTATGTGGAGGGATAGGAATATTACGCATAAAAATCGAAACTATAAAAAAGGGAATTCCAATACAGTTATTTGTTTGTGAAAAATGCAATGGAACTGGAATTGAATCGCAGAAAGTTTTGCAACGAGAACACAAGGCGAATAGGAATTTTCTATATCCCATTTCTTGTAATGTGTGCGAGGGTACTGGAATTTTAAAACGTAATTGATATTTATTTAATAAAGTGGATTTTTTCTGTATTTGTCAACCTGTTATACTCCTTATTAAAGGAAGGATTATAGTAGGTAAAGATAAAAAAGTGCCAATCATACTACCAATATTTGCCATGGCAGTGACGAGAAGCACCTTAAATGCATTGTTTTTCATTAGATTAGGATAGTGATTTATTTTAAACATATCAGATACGTCATCAACGGTTACATTTCTATATTTCATTTCAGCTACCCCTGCAAACCATCCAGCTGCTAGAAAAGGATTAAGGGATGTTAGAGGAGATGCAATTGTTCCCGCTGCTAATGCTGGTAAGCTACCTCTAGCCAAAATAATTGCAATAGAAGTTGGCACCATATGGTTTAGAACCCAGAGGTACACGGCCCCCCTAATTGATACACCTTCTAAAAGGGCGTATACAAACATGGCTACAATAAATAGGGGTAAACCAAATTTTAGAACTCGCGTTAAGGTTACTGTTTTTTTAGGTATATTGACTAATTCTTCAATACTCGGGATACTACCTGGATTTGAAAGGTATTTTTGTAATCCTTTCTCATGTCCTGCACCAATTACCACAAGGATATTTTTGAATCTTTTATCGAGATTTAGAATATTGTTTGCCATAAAAGCATCCCGCTCTTTTACAAGGACTTGGAAAATACTTGGCGAAATCTTCTCAAATTCCGTTAGAATGCCTTGGATGTTCTTCACATTTTTTATTTTAGAAATCTCTTCTTCGATTTCATCCTTTGATGCATTGGTAGTTACTAAAAGTTCTTTGAATACACGAATCTTCTCTATTAAACCAATTTTAGCCATAGCACGTTTAATCGTTACCTGGATATCCCTATCAATCAATACAAAAGGAGTATTTCTCTCCTTTGCCATATCAATAGCTGTAAGCATCTCTTTCCCAGGTTTGGTTCCAACCTCAGACCCTAGTCGTGTTTGTAAAAAAGATAATAAAATATTGACCAAGAGCATAGTTGAATTCTTATTCTTAATATACTCCCAAATAGGAATTTTTCTCCCTTCCGTAAGTCCCTTATACCTACTATAACATAATTCAACAGCAATTAAATCTGGATTTAGAGTATCTATAGCATCTTCAACTTCTTTGACGCTTTTTTTAGATATATGCGTAACTCCAATTATAGTAATCATCTAATGACCTCATATTTCAGTATTAAATCTTCTCCTAGATTATAGAACTCCCTAAGTTTAAGTTTAGTTCCTTCACTTATTAGGCCAAACCCGTCTCCGTCAACAAGCGTAATTGCTTCCCTCCCACCAACTATCTTAGGAGAGATTGCAACCATAACCTCATCTACCAATCCCTCTTTTAACATGCTCCAATTAAGTGTACCCCCTCCCTCGAGAAGAAGAGACTTTATTCCGATTTTAAATAATTCCTCCATAAGACTTTCTAAATTGACCTCAGTATCACCTAAAATTAGAACGGTTGCATATTTCCTAATTTTTTCTACCCTTTTTATTGGAGCTATTTTTGAAACTGCTATAATTGTATCTGGACCTTTTCTCAGAACCTTAGATGTTAATGGTACCCTTCCTTTCGAATCGACAATAATGCGAACTGGATCTCTACCTTTGAATTGAGTAATAACTGTTAAATTAGGGTCGTCAACCATAACAGTATTAATTCCTACAATAATCCCATCCACTTCCGCCCTTAACTTATGAACTCGTTCAATATCATCAGAGCACGATATTTTAGAATCTTGATTTTTTGAAGCAATCTTCCCATCAAGGGTCATACCTGCGTTTAATATCACTTTCGGTTTCATTCAAGCCAAATATTATAATCCTCACATAAAAATCTAGTGTGGAACAACCAGATTATTAAGTTATATTAAGGAAAACCTTTTTCAATCCCCCTTTATAAAATAAGGGATGTAATAGTAAAATCGGAGGTATATTATGGTATATCGGCTTAATGACATGGATGGTTTGGATGTATTCACTGATGAAGGACTTCATGTTGGACTTTTAGAGGATCTTTCAGTAGATCCAGAGACTGGCAAAATTTTAGGCATTGTTATAAAGAACGTTGATGGAAAGTTCTTAAGAGCAATGGAAATTGAGACAACTAAAGGGGTTATAATTCCTTTTTCCGGAATAAAAGCAATAAATGACATTATTGTTGTAAAGAATGTTGCTTACAGTTTGAAAGAAGCGTCTTAATCTAGAATTGATGCAAGGTTCATCTTCTGTAATGAATCTAAATCTATCTTAATTCTCATCTTCTTTGAATTGCATAATTGCTTTTGCTAGATCTCCGCCAGTATTTTGCAGAGTTTCCAATGCTTCTTCTTCACTAACATCTGCCTGCTCTGCAACTAACTTAATATCTTCTTTTGCAATTGCCTGTTCAAATTTTTCCTCCCCTGTTATCTGATAAGTCTTTTGATTCTGAGCTTTTACAACGTTTACCGCAGGTTTGGAAATAATTATTTGACCATCTTTCAGTTTGATTATAACTTCCTCAGATTCTAACTCCTCCATTTCCATGCCAAGCTGTCGCATCATCTTCTTCATTTGCCTAGGATTAACTTTTGGGAACATTATAATCAGATACAAATAACCCTTATTAGTTAAAAAACTTTTTGAAGTGGGCCCGGAGGGATTTGAACCCACGACCTTCCGGTTATCAGCCGAACGCGCTACCAAGCTGCGCCACGGGCCCTACAATTAAATGTTAATCAGAGAAGCATTACCTTGATAGTTATATTTAAAATTATAGGGGGGATACCTTTTTTTTAATATCACTACATTAATGATAAACAATCCTTAATTAAGATGGGCTCGTAGCTCAGTTGGAAGAGCGCCGCCTTCGCAAGGCGGAGGCCCCGGGTTCAAATCCCGGCGAGTCCATGTAACATTCATTGATCTTTTTTATAACTTCTTATACTACGTCTGGGGATATTGATTTAATTGGATATGGGTAGATATTTGGTATCAATAAAGTAAAACTCTAAGGATTCTCAGAACTAAAATTATTTATCTAAAGATAGATATTAACTAACTTCTAAGTATTGTTAACGGTGAATGGTGGGTAGAAGATGAATGAGTCGAAGCGTTGGATGGGAGTTCTGATTGGTACTTTACTCGTGGCAGTAATTTTAATCTTTATACCCCCCGTACATGCTGACACTACGCCACCAGAAGTTAAAATCAGCCATTCCCCATCAGCCGTTACAACCGAGGACAGAGTAACCTACACAGCCAAGGCTTCTGACCGTGGTGGGATAAGCAAGATCGAGATCATGGTGAACAATCGCCTGGTGGAAACCTGCAAAAGTTCTCCTTGCACCTACGTGGGAGGACCGTACTCAGAGGGAAGAGTAAGCTACGGAGCAATTGCATACGACAGATCTGGCAACAGGGCATCAATCACAGACCCAATCTTCAAGGTGACAAAACCAGTGGTGGAAACTGACACTACGCCACCAGAAGTTAAAATCAGCCATTCCCCATCAGCCGTTACAAC
>CAYZUE010000006.1:37500-43689 GCA_964481825.1 Candidatus Hydrothermarchaeota archaeon
AACAGGGCATCAATCACAGACCCAATCTTCAAGGTGACAAAACCAGTGGTGGAAAGTAATCTAAGGTTGATAGCTGATGTCTGGTCTGATAAATCGGATTATAATCCAGGTGAGGCTGTAACCGTATTCGCAAAGGTAGTTGATAAGGATGGTAGCTCTTCCACCCCGGATGAGAGAACCGTTGTTTCCTTTGGGTTGAGGGATTTTAATGGTATCGGGATTCCATATGTGCTTACTGTCAAGTATAATCTAAAAACAGGTTATTATGAGGGGCGTACCACCGCACCTGACGTGACCCCTGTGAGGGTTACCGTTATCGCAGAGAAAGGTGATGTCATCGTAAAGCATCTTGACTTTTACTTTAAGATTAAGGGAGTTAAGGAAACATCCCCTATAGCTGAGGGGGAAGTCGCTGAAAAAGTTGAGTCCCTGTTGGATATAGAGATGCGGCATGAGATTAGGAAGAAGAACGCCGAGGAAACCCTCCCTGAGGAGGAATTGAAAAGCGAACTCAGTGAGATAGAGGAGGAGAAGAAGCGACTGATAACGGACTTCGCCCAGAGGATGGATGAGATCGAGCTCCGGAAAGTAACGATTATTAAGAAACTGAAGATAAACAGGGATGATGTTTTCCTTGATGACATAAAGGTGCAGGCGAGGCCGGTAAGAATCGATGTGGAGGGAAGGGAGGTCAGGATCGAGCCCTCTTCACGGGGTTTAACACTAATAGAGGGGGATGTGAAGGTGGAGGGGGATGTAGAATTTGAGTATGAGAATAAAATACTCCTCGCCAGCAAGAGTAGAAAGCCCATAAGGTTCCTGCCATCCCAGGTGAAAGGGAAGGTTAAAGGAAAGTTCAAGGAAATGAAAATGGTAGATGAGGAGTTTCCAAAATACATAGCCAGGGGTGAGGAAGAGGGAAGACTCCTCGGATTCATCCGTGTAAATGTTGCAACGGATTATGAGATAAATGCGGAGAACGGGGATGTTTTAAAGGAGAAGAAGCCCTGGTGGAAAACCCTTGTTTCTATCAAACCAATAGCCCAACCACCTACTACAGAAGCTGAGGAAAAACTACAAAAAGTATCTCAAGAAGCTGGTTGTGAAATTGATAGGGAAACTAACGAGCTGATCTGCCCGGATAAAGAAATGGGGCCCATGCCAGAATACCCTGAAGTAAAGATTACTTTAGTAGATGCATTAGAAGAAATTGAAGCCCTAAATCCTGCAGATTCAACAAAAATAGACGTTGAAATGGAAGTTATTGAAAACAGCCCAACAAGGATTGATTTGGATATTACATTTAAATTGCCACCTAATCTAGCGGATTATCCAAAAATTTCCCCAACCCTCCTTGCAATGTATAATTTTGTAGCGAATGATTGTCTGAATAATCCTGAAGATGAGTTATGCCCTGAGGATCGTATTTATTATATTGAAAAAATTAATGCGACAACCCCGGTTGATCTGAAGCTTGACTTAACAACGACGCACACAAACATAAATAAACAGTTTGTTGAACTGGATGGAACTATCGTTTATTTCAATCTCGAGAAACCCGTCCTAATTGGGACCATTGGAATAGGTCGTTTGATGGATTTGAATGAACGAGATGAAGTATCATATATCTCGCGGTTTGTGTCTGAAAGAGAGGCCTGGAATCTTGATGATGAAGCAACAAATTTTGTCCGATTGGACCATTTGTACGATGTGGGACAAAAAGGTAAAGGAGTGAAGATAGCTGTGATTGATCAGGGTTTTCGGGGATACATAGCCTCCCAAGCGATTGGAGGTTTACCCACTGGAAACCAGTTGAACTATACAAACTTTCTCAATACACCAGATAACACTTCGACTCACGGGAGAAATGTTGCTGAAGTTGTGTACGCCGTTGCGCCCGAGGCAGAACTGTATCTTTATCGTGTTAGCGGTCTTAATTCCTGGGATGATGCTGTCGATGCAGCAATAGATGGTGAAGTAGATATTTTAACCTCAAGTATAGCGTGGCCTCTTAGGGGGCCAGGAGACGGAACAGGCTCTGTTTGTGACATTGTAGAACGCGCAGCTGATGCAGGTATTTTATGGTTCCAGGCAGTTGGAAACGACCATCATAAGTTTTTCCATACATATTATAGTGATCCAGATAATGACGGGTTGATTAATTTTGCGGATAATGACGAGACCGTCAGTTTTGACTTACTAGTAAATGAAACCATTAATGTTAAAATGCGATATAATCAATGGGGGGCTGATGGGCTTGGGAATGCTACTGATAATTTTGACCTGTATTTAGGTCAAGAATATGCGAATGGAACTTATGGTTTCATGTCAAGCAGTTTGAATAATAATAATTTGCCCTATGAATTTATTACTTTTACTGCACCTCAAAATGGGACTTACAGTGTTGTAATATGGGAGGTTAACAAAACTTCTGAAGGCAATCCCCTTTTTTCATTAAATTTTGACAGAAAAATTCAGGAATATGAAACTCCTTTCATGGAAGTTTTTATTCCTGGAGACAGTGAATATGCAATAGCAGTTGGAGCAGTGCATGAAAACGACGTAACTGCCTCGTACTCGTCTGTTGGGCCAGCAACAGATGGAAGGGGAAAACCTGATTTCGCGGCACCATCAGGGTTTGTTCTTCCTGTTGGAGGTGCTGCTATATATGGAACATCATTTTCAACGCCTTTCTTGGCAGCCGCGACAGCTGTTCTCGGAGATATTAACTTTAAAAATCATGCCGAGATTTATAAGATTCTAAAATATATGACATTCGGTCCGAACGAATTTAGTACTACTTCGAGAGGATGGGGTGTTCCAAAATTTAATCACACTTTTAATGAAATTACTTTTTTTGGAGATGCTGAATTTACAAACGCTGGGCCCTGGAATCAATATAGCTACAAGATGTATTACAACGAGTTTCCAATATATACAAGAAAAACAGCCCATGTCGCATTAGGGTTAGAGCCCGGAACATTCTTTTGGAATGGTGCACAACACGAAAGCAACGATCTAACTGTTGTTAATACTGGAATCTTGGGAATGGTTGTCAATCCAAATGATAGTCAAAAATTATTGTTTGAATATCCTAAGTGGAACGGGTTATTTTTAAGTTCCACTGGAAAAGGACATCCTATGGTCTTTGACATTGCCCCAAAGGAGGGTGATTCAGAGATTTACTATATTATGGAAGAAGCGGGGATTCTAACAGCAGGACTTTACAAAAAACTAGGTATTACAGGGAAACAGGGTCTAAAGGTATATATCAGTAATAATTAAATTTAGTAAAATAACTCACATAGGGGATAAAACATGCAAAGACTGAGGAAGGTAGTGGATAAGACAAGAGGGTTAGATATATCATTTGAAATGATGCAGGTCAAAGAACTCGCAAAAGATATGGACAAATCAGCCAAGACAATTTACTATGAAAGCAAGAAGAAGGATGCTGTCCTCGCTACAATATTAAGTATCATGCTCTCTGGGGGAGGGCAGATGTACTATGGCAGCATTTTCAAGGGCGTTCTATTATTTATATTCTGTTGGCTCATAATACCATGGCTATACAGTATCTATAACGCCTATACAACGGTTCAGAACTATAACAGCATACTTTACACGACTTTGTTCAGCCCTAAAGAATGAAGGCTTTGAAGAAATTAGAGGTAAAAAAATGGGGGTTTTTTGAAATGAAAAAATACAGATTTGATTATAATTATACCTTATATCTTTTTTTTTTATGAGGAAAATAAATGGAACTATCTTGGCTAGCATGTTAAATCGGTACAAATGTAGAATTAACAAAAATATCATATTTATAGTTAGAGTATACATAGTCTAACTATGAGTTTTTATTAAGAGTTCATTTGTATTCTGAGAAACCATAACCATTATAAGTCCAGGATATTCAATTTCATTTTATTGGAGTCCAAATGAAGATTATATTTCTTATTGCATTGATATTAGCTTCAGGATGCTTATTTGGTGAGAAGAGTTTAGGAATAAAACTAGATAGTGAGATTGTACCTAATAAAATAAGCCTTGAAGATACCCAATCATTAAAACTTGAGACCAAGGTGACTAATGTTGGTAACACTAAAGAGGTTATAACTGCCGATGCTATAGCTACGGAGGGACTCGATGTTCATAAACCCATCCGGACAAATTTCGCTCTTAAACCAGGAGAAAGTAGGATTATAATCTTTAATGCCACTCTAACAGAGTATGCAGTTCCAGGGGATTATGTAATAGATATACAAATAACTACTGATACTGGAAAGATTCTATTAGGAACTGCTAAATTAAGGGTTGTTCAAAAAAAAGGCATAATTTAAACAAAAAATAGAGGCATATTATAATGCCTTCAAGTTTATATTAAATACTAGTAAAATAATCTTGAAACAGTTGAGATTATATTAAAATTATTTGATTAACGTTAATAATTAGACTGAGAAAAAAATGTTTATAAATATTGAATATGCATTAATTAGTGTAATTATCGTATCTTTAATCTCGTTGATAGTTATTATACCCCTATTAATAAAGAAAGAGATTTCAAAGGAATTTTTAATTATATTGCTCAGTCTATCAGTTGGAGTTTTATTAAGCACTGTAATATTCATTTTCCTACCAGAAATTATTGAAAACTTGTATTTAAAGACTGAGACAGAAGAAGCTTTCGAAAACATGATTAAAAGAGCAGGAATTTTTATTTTATTTGGATTTCTAGCTATGTTTATATTAGAAAAAATTGTTCATTTCAATCATGAAAAAAAATTCGAAAAAGAGGGATACGGACATGGGCATGCATATCATATTGCTCCAATGAATCTGATAGGAGATGGGATACATAACTTTATTGATGGTCTTGTTATAGCAGGTAGTTATGCAATTAACATTACTTTGGGTATATCAGCCACAATTTCGATAATATTCCATGAGATACCACAAGAGATATCTGATTTTGGAGTTTTACTTTACTCAGGAATGTCTAAGAAAAAAGCATTGTTGTTCAATTTTTTATCAGCTACTTCCGCAATAATTGGAACTTTAACAGGGTATATATTAATTGGAAAAATAGAAGGATTTACGGACTTTATAATACCATTTTCTGCTGGCAGTTTTATTTACATTGCAGCTGCAAATCTGATTCCACAATTGCATAGACAATGCAAACTAAAAGAGACTATCTTACATATTTCTGCCATATTGATAGGGATCGGCATAATCTATTTTGTCCCTCATGTACATGGACATTAAATTAGATATACCTATATTAACTCCCTAAAAAATAAAAAAAGTGACGGGTGAAAAAAGCGATTAATCATAAATAGAATAATATAGATTTTACAATCGAAATACAGAGTAAAATAGTAACAAATGGTATATATCGAACAACTTACTAACTATTGGGAAGATAGATACTAAAGAACTAATATAATGTGAAGGTGATGGAAAGATGAAATCTTGTAAAACCTGTAAATTTGGTGAGAATAGTAGAGAAAACGAACCGTGCGTTACTTGCATAAAAATATCCAATCAAGGGCAGAGCCATACAAAATGGAAACCTAAAGAATGACGTATCAAAAATTAAATTAAAGTTAAAACATTCTAAGTTGATAATTTTTTTACCAATAATTAAAAAAAAAGGGAGCCTACGCCCCCAGGATAGATAATGACAAATTAAAATTCTCTAAGAAAGAGTTATTAAAAATTTTCTAGAAAAGTGTTTACAAATCTTTAATTTCTAATTTTTTTTCAATGTTGCCTTTAGCTTTGATACTTCATAGGTATTTGGATTTCTTCCATTATGGGAGCTTCTAAACTCTCTTAAAGCTTCTATCCACTTAACGTCTACGAATCCACGTTCTGCCATGTTATCACCTCTCTACCATCTAATACAATGTAAATCTAGCTTCCAGATTCAAAGCATTCTTTTATCCAAAATTCAGGTGCTTTCTCAAGTATTAACTTGTATATGTAGAAGCTAACTATCGTTTATAGTCTAATGTCTACAAAGATATTTGAAAAAAAATACACTGGAGAATTTACGGAATATTGTTATAAACACTATTGTTTTTTTAAATTGATTCTATTATTATATCATGTAATAGTGGTAAAACTTATAAAGTTTAAATTATTACAGTTTCAAAGAAATGAAACAAGTGACTCATATAATATCTG